>NZ_SCMM01000020.1:0-77274 GCF_005503345.1 Ramlibacter sp. 2FC | reverse complement strand
CACACCCTCACGAATGTGCACGCATGACTCGGGGCCGCCGTAGCTGGCTAAGCCTTCAACGTATGACTCTTTCATTCACAACACTTTGCCGGTTTTGACCGGCGCACGGAGACATCCCCATGGATTTGGCATTCACCCCCGAGGAACAGCAGTTCCGTGAAGAGGTCCGCGCCTGGGTCAGCGAGCACCTGCCGGCCGACATCGCGCACAAGGTGCACCATGCCCTGCGCCTGTCGCGCGAGGACATGCAGCGCTGGGCCCGCATCCTCGGCCGCAAGGGCTGGCTGGGCTACGGCTGGCCCCAGGCCTTCGGCGGCCCGGGCTGGAACGCGGTTCAAAAGCATTTGTTCGAAGAGGAATGCGCGCGCGCCGGCGCACCGCGCATCGTGCCCTTCGGCCCGGTCATGGTGGCGCCGGTCATCATGGCCTTCGGCAACGCCGAGCAACAAAAGCGCTTCCTGCCCGGCATCGCCAGCGGCGACGTCTGGTGGAGCCAGGGCTACAGCGAGCCGGGCTCGGGCTCGGACCTGGCCTCGGTCAAGACCCGCGCGGAACGCCGCGGCGACAAGTACATCGTCAACGGCCAGAAGACCTGGACCACGCTGGGCCAGTACGGCGAATGGATCTTCTGCCTGGTGCGCACCAGCAGCGAGGGCAAGCCCCAGACCGGCATCTCCTTCCTGCTGATCGACATGAAGTCGCCCGGTGTCACGGTGCGGCCGATCAAGCTGCTGGACGGCGAATGCGAGGTCAACGAGGTCTGGCTCGACAACGTCGAGGTGCCGGCCGAGAACCTGATCGGCCAGGAGAACCAGGGCTGGACCTACGCCAAGCACCTGCTGAGCCACGAGCGCACCAACATCGCCGACGTGAACCGCGCCAAGCGCGAGCTCGAGCGGCTCAAGCGCATCGCGCGGGCCGAGGGCGTGTGGGACGACCCGCGCTTTCGCGACGAGATCGCCCGCCTCGAGGTCGACGTGGTCGCGCTGGAAATGCTGGTGCTGCGCGTGCTGTCCGCCGAGAAATCGGGCAAGAACTCGCTGGAGATCGCCGGCCTGCTCAAGATCCGCGGCAGCGAGATCCAGCAGCGCTACACCGAGCTCATGATGCTGGCGGCCGGCCCGTTCAGCCTGCCCTTCGTCTTCGAGGCCATGGAGGCCGGCTGGCAGGGCGACTTCCCCGGCGGCGAGCTGGCCAACGCGCCCCTGGCCTCGAACTACTTCAACTACCGCAAGACCACGATCTACGGCGGCTCCAACGAGGTTCAAAGAAACATCGTTGCACAGACCGTGCTCGGCTGAGGAGACGAAAATGGATTTTGATTTCACCGAGGACCAGCAGCAGCTGCGCGAGGCCGTGCACCGCTGGGTGGACAAGGGTTACGACTTCGAGCGGCGCCGCAAGGCCGTGGCGGCCGGCGGCTTCGACCGCGCGGCCTACGCCGAGCTGGCCGAGCTGGGCCTGACCGGCCTCAGCATCGCCGAGGCCCACGGCGGCCTGGGCCTGGGTCCGGTCGAGGCCATGGTGGTGATGGAGGAGCTGGGGCGCGGCATGGTGCTCGAGCCGCTGGCGCAGACGCTGATCGCCGGCAACACGCTGGGTAGCTGGGCGCCCGGGGCCCTGCAGGCGGCCTGGCTGCCACGCATCGCCATGGGGGAGGCCCTGGTCGTGCTCGCGCACCAGGAGCGCAAGGCGCGCTACCGGCTCGATGTCTGCGAGGCCATCGCGACGCAGGGCGCCCAGGGCTGGACCGTCAGCGGCACCAAGAGCCTGGTGCCTGCGGGCGACCAGGCCGAGGCCCTGCTGGTGCCGGCCCTCGCCAACGGCGCACTGGCCCTGTTCCTGGTCGAGCGCGCGGCCGCAGGCGTCAGCGCGGCCGGCTACGGCACGCAGGACGGCAGCCGTGCCGCCGAAATCGTTTTCCGGGACGCACCGGCCAGCCTGGTCACGAGCGAAGGCCTGCCGGCCCTCGAGCAGGCGGTGGACATCGGCATTGCCGCGCTCTGCGCCGAGGCCGTGGGCGTGATGGACCGGACCCTGGCCGTCACCGCCGACTACCTGAACCAGCGTCGCCAATTCGGCGTGCCGATCGCCAGCTTCCAGGCGCTGCGGCACCGCGTGGCCGACATGAAGATGCAGCTCGAACTCGCGCGCTCGATGAGCTACTACGCCAGCCTCAAGCTGCAGGCACCCGCCGACGAGCGGCGCCGCGCCCTGTCCCGCGCCAAGGTGCAGCTCGGCCAGTCCATGCGCTTCGTCGGCCAGCAGGCGGTGCAGCTGCACGGCGGCATAGGCGTGACCGACGAGTACATCGTGAGCCACTATTTCAAGAAGCTGACCCAGCTCGAGATGACGTTCGGCGACACGCTGCACCACCTCGGCGAGGTCTCGGCGCGCATGCAGGACACGGCCGGCGTGTTTGCCTGAGCAGGCCGGCGCGCGCCGCGCGCCAGCCTATTTCAGGATGCCGAGCAGGTTGGAGAAGCTGTCGGTCCAGGGACGGAAACCGGGGCGCGGCACCAGCGCCTCGCCGCCGGCCAGCCCCTCGGGCAAGGCGCGTGCACGCTCGGGCGAGACGAACAGCACCCAGTCCGAGCTGCGGCAATAGGCGTCCTGCTCGTCAGGCTCCAGCGCGTAAAGCATCGCCACCCGGCCGAAATGTTGGGCCGCCGCGGCCATGACCGGCCCCAGGTCCAGGTAATGGTTGGTGATGTGGACCGCCAGCAGCCCTTCGGGCTTCAGGTGGCCCAGGTAGGTCTGCATGGCCTCCAGGGTCAGCAGATGGGTCGGGATCGAGTCGCCCGAGAAGGCGTCCATGGCCAGCAGGTCGAAGCGCTGCGCCGGCTCGCGCTCCAGCATCAGCCGCCCGTCGCCCAGCACCGGCACGATGCTGGCGCGGCTGTCGGCCAGGTAGCTGAATTCGCTGCGCGCGAGGTCGAGCACCTGCTCGTTGATCTCGTAGATGCGCATCTCGTCACCCGTGCGGCCATAGACCGACAAGGTGCCCGTCCCCAGCCCCACCACACCCAGCTTGAGCGGCGCGGCTTGCCCGGCCTGCTGCAGGCTGCGGATCGCGCGGCCTATGCCCGACTTCTCGCAGTAGTAAGCCGTGGGCTGGCGGCGGTGGGCGGCGCCCAGGAACTGCTCGCCATGGTTGATGCGGCCATGCACCAGCACACGCTGCGGCCCGAGCTGGGCGTTCATGGCGTCCTGCACGCGCAGCTGGCTGTAGAAATTGCGCACCACCCGGCGATAGCCCTCTACATAGTCGAGCGACACCACGGCCAGCCGCGCGCCGTAGGCCAGCAGGGCCAGCATCAGCAGGGCGCGCCAGGCCGGGCGCAGCTCGCGCCACAGCACCGCCACGACCAGCGCCGCGCACAGGAACAGCCCGAGCGGCAACTCGAAATAGGCCGTGAAGACCGCCGGTGCCACCAGGCCCACCAGCGCGCCGCCGAGTGCGCCGCCGACCGAGAGCATCAGGTAGAACAGCGTGAGATGCCGCAGCGGCGGCTTGCGGCGCACCAGCTCGCCGTGGCAGACCATGCAGAAGACGAACAGCGACACGCTGAGCAGGATGATCAGCAGCAGGACGTCGGTGCCGCTGTCGAGCACGCTGTCCAGCGCCAGAAAAGCCACTGGCAGCGCCACCAGGAACAGCGGCCGCCGGTAGTAGCGCGGCGCGTCGAAGCACAGGATGAAGCTCAGCAGGTAGATGGCCAGCGGCAGCACCCACAGGAACGGCACCGGCGCCACGTCCTGCGTCAGGTGGCGCGTCATGGCCAGCAGCAGGATGGAAGGCGTGGCCGCCAGGCCTATCCACAGCCCGCGCTCCCGCCACCCTGGGTGCGGGGCCTCGGCCACCAGGGCCGGCGCCTCGGCCATCAGGGGCGGCATGCGGCGCCAGGCCAGCGCGGCCGTGGCCAGGCAGGCCGCGACGAAAACCGCATAGCCGGCCGACCAGAGCCAGGCCTGGGAGCCCACGGGCAGGAAAGGCTCGACCAGTACCGGATAGGACAGCAGGGCCAGCATCGAGGCCAGGTTGGACAGCGCGTAGAGGCGGTAGGGCTGAGCGGTGATCGAGGCTGCGGCGAACGAGCGCGCGTACCAGGCCTGCATCAGCGGCCCGGTGGTCGACAACAGCAGGTAGGGCGCGCCCACCGCCGTCGCCAGCACGGCCAGCACGCTCCAGCCCGGCTGGGCCAGCGCCAGGCCCTTCCAGGCCGGGTCGGCCGCCACCGGCAGCGTGACCAGGCTCAACAGCAGCAGGCCGCCGTGCACCAGGGGTTGCCGCCGCGCCGGCAGGCGCTCGTGCAGCCAGTGCACATAGGCGTAGCCCAGCAGCAGTTCGGCCTGGAAGAACACGATGCAGGTGCTCCAGACCGAGGACGACCCGCCGAACCAGGGCAGGATCATCTTGGCCACGATGGGCTGGATTTGGAACAGCAGGAAGGCCGAGAGGAAGACCGTGGTGGCGAACAGGGGCATGCGGGTGGTTCGGCGGGCGCGATGCGGCAGGGGCCCGGACCTGTGCCTCGCCCTCAGGCGTGCAGGCGCGAGCTCTTGGGCAGATGGGCCATCAGGAACTCCATCTGGTCGGCCAGGATGCGGCGGTTGCGCAGGATGAAGTCTTCCCAGAGGCTGGGCACGTAGGGCGCGTAGAGCAGCGGCATGCGGGCCTGCTCGGGCGTGCGGCTGCTCTTGCGGTGGTTGCAGGCGCGGCAGGCCGTGACCACGTTCATCCAGGTGTCCACGCCGTTCTGGGCGAACGGGATGATGTGCTCGCGCGTCAGCTCCATCTCGTGGAAATCGCCGCCGCAGTAGGCGCAGACATTGCGGTCGCGCGCGAACAGCTTGCTGTTCGTGAGGCCGGGACGCAGGTCAAAGGGATTGATGTTCGGCACGCCGCGCGTGCCGATGATGCTGTTGACCGTGATGATGGACTGCTGGCCCGTGAGCGCGTTGTGGCCGCCGTGGAACACGGCAATCTGTCGCCCGGCCTCCCAGCGCACTTCCTCGGACGCGTAGTGGATCACCGCCTGTTCCAGCGAGATCCACGACTGCGGCAGCCCCTGGGCCGACAGCTTCAAGACCTTCACAAACGCCCCCTTCCAACAGTTCTAGAACCACGGATGCGACAACGCGAATGCCCCAGGCCGGCGCAAGGGTCAACCTGCACAGCCTGCTGCGTCACAATATACCCTGTTTTCATGACATGTTCATGCGCCCCCGGCCACGCGAGATGGCCTGAGGGTGCTATCAAAAAGATACTGATGCGATGAAGGTTTTTCGCGGCTTTCACCACCCCGGCATCGCGCCGGCCTGCGCACTCACGATCGGCAACTTCGACGGCGTGCACCGCGGCCACCAGGCCATGCTGGCGCTGCTGCACAACGAGGCGACCCACCGGGGGGTGCAGAGCTGCGTGCTGAGCTTCGAGCCGCACCCGCGCGACTACTTCGCCGGCGCGCTGAAGAAGCCCGAGCTGGCGCCGGCGCGCATCGCCACGCTGCGCGACAAGCTGACCGAGCTCGAGCGCTGCGGCGTCGACCAGGTGGTGGTGCTGCCTTTCGATGCCCGGCTGGCCGCGCAGTCGCCCCAGGCCTTCATCGACCAGGTGCTGGTGCAGGGCCTGGGCGCGCGCTACGTGCTGGTCGGCGACGATTTCCGCTTCGGCGCCAAGCGCGCCGGCGACTACGCCATGCTCGACGAGGCCGGGCAGCGCCTGGGCTTCGACGTGGCGCGCATGATGAGCTACGAGGTGCATGGGCTGCGCGTGTCGAGCTCGGCCGTGCGCGAGGCGCTGGGCGCAGGCCGCATGCAAGACGTGGCCGCGCTGCTCGGCCGGCCCTACAGCATCAGCGGCCATGTGGTGCACGGCGCCAAGCTGGGGCGCGACCTGGGCGCCACCGGGCCCGGCCACGGCAACGGTTTTCGCACGCTGAACCTGCGCTTTTCGCACTGGAAGCCGGCCGCCAGCGGCATCTTCGCGGTGCTGGTGCACGGACTGGACGGCGCGCCCCTGGCCGGCGTGGCCAACCTGGGCATCAGGCCCTCGCTGGACCCGGACGACGTGAACGGCGGCCGCGTGCTGCTGGAGACCCATTGCCTGGACTGGCCCGAGCGCCTGGGCACCGAGGGGGCCTACGGTAAAATCATCCGCGTGGAACTGCTGCACAAACTGCACGACGAGCTCAAGTACGACAGCCTGGACGCCCTGACCGCGGGCATCGCCAGGGACTGCGTCGACGCGCGTGCCTTTTTTGCCTCGATGCACGCGGAAACCCACCGTCAGACCACGCGCGACCGAATTTAACGCCCGCACCTTGCGTGCTGCGCGCCCCTACGAACAGGCTCGGGGGCGAACGGCCTGAATTTTCCGCACCGACCGCCATCCCGCTCGGGCCTAGCCTGTCCAAGCCTTTTCGACCAAGCACCATGTCCGACGCCAAGACCGACTACCGCGCCACGCTGAACCTGCCCGACACCCCCTTCCCCATGCGCGGCGACCTGCCCAAGCGCGAGCCGGGCTGGGTCAAGGAATGGGAGGACAAGGGTGTCTACAAGAAGCTGCGCGACGCGCGCTGCGGCGCACCGAAGTTCGTGCTGCACGACGGCCCGCCCTACGCCAACGGCCAGATCCACATCGGCCACGCGGTCAACAAGGTCCTCAAGGACATGATCGTAAAGGCGCGCCAGCTCAAGGGCCTGGACGCGATCTACGTGCCCGGCTGGGACTGCCACGGCCTGCCGATCGAGAACGCGATCGAGAAGCAGCATGGGCGCAACCTGCCGCGCGACGAGGTGCAGGCCAGGAGCCGCGCCTTCGCCACCGAGCAGATCGCCGGCCAGATGGCCGACTTCAAGCGCCTGGGCGTGCTGGGCGAGTGGGACAACCCCTACAAGACCATGAACTTCGCCAACGAGGCGAACGAAATCCGCGCCTTGAAGCGCATCATGGAGCGCGGCTTCGTCTACCGTGGCCTCAAGCCGGTCTACTGGTGCTTCGACTGCGGCTCCTCGCTGGCCGAGTTCGAGATCGAGTACCAGGACAAGAAGAGCAGCACGCTGGACGTGGGCTTCGAGTGCGCCGACCCCGACAAGCTGGCCGCCGCCTTCGGCGTCGCGCCGCTGGACCAGCCGGCCTACGCCGTGATCTGGACCACCACAGCCTGGACCCTGCCGGCCAACCAGGCGCTCAACCTCAACCCGCACCTGGACTACGCCCTGGTGCGCACGCCGCGCGGCTACCTGGTGCTGGCGGCCTCGCTGGTCGAGAAATGCCTGGAACGCTACGCGCTCGAGGGCGAGGTGGTGGCGACCACCAAGGGCGCGAGCCTGGGCCTGCTGCACTTCAAGCACCCGCTGTACGACGTGCACGAGGGCTACCGGCGCTTCTCGCCGATCTACCTGGCCGACTACGCCACCGACGTGGACGGCACCGGCATCGTGCACTCCGCGCCGGCCTACGGCCTGGACGACTTCCACAGCTGCGTCACCCACGGCCTGAAGTACGACGAGATCCTGAACCCGGTGCAGGGCAACGGCGCCTATGCGGGCGACTTCCCGCTGTTCGGCGGGCTCCACATCTGGAAGGCCGTGCCGCAGATCATCGAGACGCTGCGCGCCAACGGCCGGATGTTCGCCACCCACGACATCGTCCACAGCTACCCGCACTGCTGGCGCCACAAGACGCCGGTGATCTACCGCGCCGCCGCCCAGTGGTTCGTGCGCATGGACGAGGGCGAAGGCGTGTTCGCCCAGGACAAGGCCGCCAGGACCCTGCGCCAGCTGGCCCTGGCCGCGATCGAGGAGACCGACTTCTACCCCGAGAACGGCAAGGCGCGACTGCGCGACATGATCGCCGGCCGGCCCGACTGGTGCATCAGCCGCCAGCGCAACTGGGGCGTGCCCCTGCCCTTCTTCATCCACAAGGACAGTGGCGAGCTGCACCCGCGCACCATGGCCATCATCGACCAGGCCGCCGCCATGGTCGAGCAGGGCGGCATCGAGGCCTGGAGCAAGGTCACGGCCGAGGAGATCCTGGGCGCCGAGGAGGCCGCGCACTACAGCAAGGTCAACGACATCCTGGACGTCTGGTTCGACTCCGGCACCACGCATTTCCACGTGCTCAAGCACAGCCACGCCGCGCAGTCCACCTGGCCGGCCGACCTCTACCTCGAAGGCCACGACCAGCACCGCGGCTGGTTCCACAGCTCGCTGCTGACCGCCTGCGCCATGTACGACCACGCGCCCTACCGTGGCCTGCTCACGCACGGCTTCACCGTGGACGGCCAGGGCCGCAAGATGAGCAAGAGCGTGGGCAACGTGGTCGCGCCGCAGCAGATCAGCGAGAAGATGGGCGCCGAAATCATCCGCCTGTGGTGCGCCGCCACCGACTACTCGGGCGACCTGGGCATAGACGACAAGATCCTCGCGCGCGTGGTCGACGCCTACCGCCGCATCCGCAACACGCTGCGCTTCCTGCTCGCCAACACCAGCGACTTCGACCCGGCGCAGGACGCCGTGCCGGCCGAGCAGCTGCTGGAGATCGACCGCTATGCGCTGGCGCGCGCGGCCGAGCTGCAGGCCGAGATCCTGGCCCACTACGAGGTCTACGAGTTCCACCCCGTGGTCGCCAAGCTGCAGGTCTACTGCTCGGAAGACCTGGGCGCCTTCTACCTCGACGTGCTCAAGGACCGGCTCTACACCACGGCGCCGAAGTCGCTGGCGCGGCGCAGCGCCCAGACCGCGCTGCACCAGATCACCCACGCCATGCTGCGCTGGATGGCGCCCTTCCTCAGCTTCACGGCCGAGGAGGCCTGGAAGCTGTTCGGCGCCTCCGAGTCGATCTTCCTCGAGACCTACTCGGACCTGGGCCGCCCTGACGCCGCGCTGCTGGCCAAGTGGGGCCGCATCCGCGAGATCCGCGACGCGGTCAACAAGGACATCGAGGCCCTGCGCGCCGAGGGCCGGGTGGGCTCGTCACTGCAGGCCAAGGTGGCGCTGACCGCCGGCCCCGAGGACCATGCCCTGCTGGCCAGCCTGGGCGAGGACCTGAAGTTCGTGTTCATCACCTCGGTGCTCGATCTGCTCCAAGGCGGCGAACTGGCCACCATGGTCACGGCCAGCGAGGCCGCCAAGTGCGAGCGCTGCTGGCATTACCGCGACGACGTGGGCCAAGACCCGGCCCACACTACGATCTGCGGCCGCTGCACCAGCAACCTCTACGGCGCCGGCGAAGACCGGAAGCACGCCTAAATGGCCAAGGCCAAGTCCGCCCCTGCGAGCAGCGCCGGCGGCATGCTGCCCTGGCTGGCGCTGGCGCTGCTGCTGCTGGTCGCCGACCAGTTGACCAAGACCCTGGTGCTGGGCTACTACCAGCTCGGCGACAGCACCGTGGTCACGCCCTTCTTCAACCTGGTGCGCGTGCACAATTTCGGCGCCGCCTTCTCCTTCCTGGCCTCGGCCGGCGGCTGGCAGCGCTGGTTCTTCACCGCCCTGGGCCTGGCGGCGGCGCTGTTCATCGTCTGGATGCTGCGCGCGCACGCCGGGCAGAAGCTGTTCAGCTTCGCCCTGGCCTGCATCCTGGGCGGCGCCCTGGGCAACGTGATCGACCGCCTGATGCACGGCTACGTGGTCGACTTCCTGGACTTCCACTGGGCCGGCTGGCATTTCCCGGCCTTCAACCTGGCCGACAGCGCGATCACCGTGGGCGCGGTCTGCCTGGTGCTCGACGAACTGCTGCGTGTACGCCACAGCCAGTGAGCAAGATGCCCTTCAGGCGTATATTGAACGCCTGAGGTCATGAAACACCTGCTGAACCTGCTGTCGGCGATCGCGTTGCTGGTCTGGGGCATACACCTCGTGCGCACCGGCGTCCTGCGGCTGTTCGGCGCCAACCTGCGCCGGTTGCTGGCGCACAGCGTCGGCACCCGGCTCAAGGCCGCGCTCTCGGGCATAGGCGTCACGGCCCTGGTGCAGTCCAGCACCGCCACGGCGCTAATCGTCTCCTCCTTCGTCGGCCAGGGCCTGGTCAGCCTGGCGGCGGCGCTGCCGGTCATGCTGGGCGCCGACATCGGCAGCAGCCTGATGGCCGTGCTGTTCTCCTTCGACCTGTCCTGGCTGTCGCCGCTGCTGATCTTCCTCGGCGTGGCGCTGTTCATCCCCAGCCAGGGCTCGACCGCCGGCCGGGTCGGGCGCGTGCTGATCGGCCTGGGCCTGGTGCTGCTGGCGCTGGACCTGGTCCGCGAGGCCACATTGGTGCTGACCCAGTCGGCCCCCGTGAAGGCGCTGCTGGCCACGCTGACCAGCGACCTGCTGCTGGAGATCGCGACCGGCGTCCTGCTGGCCGTACTGTCCTACTCCAGCCTGGCCGTCGTGCTGCTGACGGCAAGCCTGGCGGCCTCGGGCGGCATTCCGGTCGAGGTGGCGCTGGGCCTGGTGCTCGGCGCCAACCTAGGCAGCGGCCTGCTGGGGGTGTTGACCACGCTGCGCTCGCCCGTCGCGGCGCGGCAGGTGCCGGCCGGCAACCTGGCGTTCAAGGTCCTGGGCGTGCTCCTCATGGCCCCGTTGATCGGCCTGTGGCTGCGCCATGTGCGGCCCTACGTTGGCGAGCCCGCGACCCTGGTCGTGCTGTTCCACCTGGCCTTCAACCTGAGCGTGTGCCTGGTGTGCATAGGCCTGACGCCGACCATCGCGCGCTGGGTCGAGGCCTGGCTGCCGCGCGAGGCGCCGCCGGCGCCGGGCACGCGGCCGGACCACCTGGACCCATCGGCACTGGCCACGCCCTCGCTGGCCATCTCCTGCGCCGCGCGCGAGGCCCTGCACCAGGCCGACGTGGTCGAGTCCATGCTGCTGGGCCTGCTCACGCTGATCAAGACCGATGACCTCAAGCTGGCCGCGGACCTGCGCCGCGTGGACGACGACGTGGACGCGCTGTACTCGGCGATCAAGTACTACCTGACCAAGATCTCGCGCGAGGCGCTGGGCGAGGAGGAAAGCCGCCGCTGGACCGACATCATCAGCTTCACCATCAACATGGAGCAGATCGGCGACGCCATCGAGCGCGTGATCATCGACCTGGAGGACAAGAAGATCAAGCCGGGACGCCATTTCTCCGAGGCCGGCATGGCCGAGATCTGCGACCTGCACGGACGGCTGATCGCCAACCTGCGCCTGGGCATGAGCGTGTTCCTGAACGGCAATGTGCGCGACGCGCAGAAGCTGCTGGAGGAAAAAGTGCGCTTTCGCGAGCTCGAGCGCGCCTATGCGGTCAGCCACCTGGGGCGGCTGTCCGAGCACACCGTGCCCAGCATAGAGACGAGCTCGCTGCACATCGACCTGATCAGCGAGCTCAAGCGCATCAATTCGCACATCTGCTCGATCGCCTACCCCATCCTGGACTCGGCCGGCGCACTGGCGCCCAGCCGCCTGCGCCTGCCCGAAGCGGCGCCCGGGCGCTGAGCCGGCTTACAGCGTCAGGATCGTGCTGCCCGTGGTCTGGCGTGCCTCGAGCGCGCGGTGCGCCTCCTGCACCTGGGCCAGCGGGAAGCGCTGGGCTATGTGGATGTTCACCTGGCCGCTGCGCACCACGCCGAACAGCTCGTCGGCCATGGCCTGGGTGCTTTCGCGCGTCGCGATGTGGGTGAACAGGGTCTGGCGCGTCACGTAGAGCGAGCCCTTGGCCAGCATGGCCGGGGCGAACGGCGGCACCGGGCCCGAGGCGCTGCCGAAGCTGGCCATCAGGCCGAAGGGCCTCAGGCACTCGAGCGACTTGTCCCAGGTGTCCTTGCCCACCGAGTCGTAGACCACCTTGACGCCCTGGCCGCGCGTGATCTCCTTGACGCGCGCGGCGAAGTCCTCGCTGCGGTAGTTGATGGCATGCGTGGCGCCGTTGTCCAGCGCCAAGCGGCACTTGGCGTCGGTGCCCGCCGTGGCGATCAGCTCGAGGCCCAGGGCCCTGGCCCACTGGCAGGCGATCAGGCCCACGCCGCCGGCAGCGGCGTGGAACAGCACATGGTCGCCCGGCTGCAGGCCTTCGACCGGGCGCACCTTGCGCAGCAGATACTGGGCCGTCAGGCCCTTGAGCATCATGGCGGCGCCGGTCTCGAAGTCAATCTCGTCCGGCAGCCGGCACACGCATTTGGCGGGCATCACGCGCGCCTCGCAATAGGCGCCCGGCGGCTGGCTGGCGTAGGCGGCGCGGTCGCCCACCTTGAGGTGGGTGACGCCTTCGCCCACGGCCTCGACGATGCCCGCAGCCTCCATGCCCAGGGTCAGCGGCATGGGGAAGGGGTAGAGGCCGGTGCGCTGGTAGATGTCGATGAAGTTCAGGCCGATCGCATGGTGGCGGATGCGGATCTCGCCCGGGCCGGGCTCGCCCACCTTGAGGTCCACGAGCTTGAGTTGTTCCGGTCCACCAGGCTGGTCGATCTGGACGGCGAGGGTCATGGCAGGGCTCCTGGGTTCGGTTGCTTTCAAACGATGCGCATCCTGCCATGAATCTGCAAGCCTTGCCGGACGCAGGCCCTGTACAGTGCCGCTCATGACGCCAGGACTGACGCCCGCCACCGCCCTGCTGCTGACGCTGCCGCCCTTGCTGTGGGCCGGCAACGCCGTGGTCGGCCGCCTGGTGCATGAGCTGGTGCCGCCCGTCACGCTGAACTTCCTGCGCTGGGCCCTGGCCTTCCTGATCCTGCTGCCGCTCGCGGGCTGGGTGCTGCGCCCGGCCAGCGGCCTGTGGTCGCACTGGCGGCGCTTCGCCCTGCTGGGACTGCTGGGCGTGGGCTGCTACAACGCCCTGCAGTACCTGGCGCTGCAGACCTCGACCCCGCTCAACGTGACCCTGGTCGCCTCCAGCATGCCGCTGTGGATGCTGGCAATGGGCACCTTGTGCTTCGACGCCAGGGTGACGCGATCACAGCTGGCCGGCGCCCTGCTGTCCATGGCCGGCGTGGCCGTGGTGCTCTCGCGCGGTCAATGGCAGCAGCTGCTGGCGCTGCGCCTGGTGGCGGGCGACCTGTTCATGCTGCTGGCCACCCTGTGCTGGGCCTGGTACAGCTGGCTGCTGTCGCGCCGCGCCGAGCCCGAGGCGATACGCCAGGACTGGGCCGCCTTCCTGATGGCCCAGGTGGTGCTGGGCCTGGCCTGGTCGGGCCTGTTCACCGCCGGCGAATGGGCGCTGACCGAGGCGCGCATAGCCTGGGGCTGGCCGCTGGCGGCGGCCCTGGCCTTCGTCGCCGTCGGCCCGGCCGTGCTGGCCTACCGCTGCTGGGGCCTGGGCGTGCAGCGCGCCGGCCCGGCCGTCGCGGGCTTCTTCTCCAACCTCACGCCGCTGTTCGCGGCCCTGATGTCGGCGCTGTTTCTCGGCGAGTCGCCCCAGCCCTTCCACGCACTGGCCTTCGCGCTGATCGTGGGCGGCATCGTGGTCTCGTCAAGACGCTGAGGCACCGGTCGCGCCGCAGGCATCGAGCAGGCATTGCGCGAAATAGGCCGTGGCGGGTGCCAGCGGCGCGTCGGGCCGCGTCAGCAGTCTGAGCTGCAGCGGGCCCGGGTCGAGCGCGGGCTGGTCGACCACAGCCAGGTCGCGGCATTCGGGCTGGTCGAGCAGGTCCGCCGGCACGATGCCCACCACGTCGCAGCTGCGCAGCAGGGCCATCGCGGCCAGAGTTTCGCAGAACAGGATCTGCTGCGGCGGCTCGGCCCCGGCGCGCGTGAAGATCTCCCTCAGGCGGCTGCTCTTGCGGCCGTCGCGGGGCCCGGTCAGCACCCATTCCAGCTCGGCCAGGGCCTGGGACGTGGGCTTGGCCAGCACCGGATGGCCCCGGCGCACCACGATGTGCTGGCGCGTGCTCAGGATGTGCTGGCTGTGGAACTCGCCCTCGGGCAGGTCGCCGGTGTCGGCCACGATGGCCAGGTCCAGTGAGCCGTCGCGCAGGCGCGGGACCACGCGCGAGACCAGGCCCTCGACCAGTTCCACCGACACCCTCGGGTAGCGCTGGCGGAACCAGCGGAAGGCCTGGCCCAGGTGCTGGAGCGTGAGGTAGGGCGTCAGAGCCACACTGACCTGGCCCTGCGGATCGCCGGCTGCCTGACGCAGCTCCTCGTCGGCCAGGTCCAGCTGCCGCGTGACCAGGCGGGCGCGCGCGAACAGGCGCTGGCCGTCCTCGGTCAGGCTCACGCCGCGCGGGCTGCGCACCAGCAGCGGCAGGCCGGCGTCCTCCTCCAGCTGGCGCAGCGACTTGGTCAGCGCCGCCTGCGAGATGTGCAGTTGGCGCGCGGCCGCGCGTATGCCGCCATGCTCGACCACGCCGACCAGGGCGCGCAGCTGGTGCAGGCGCAGCGTCATGGCCGGGGTGGCGGGCGGGAGCTCATGGCCGCAGTGTACGGGCCCGCAGCGCGCTCAGGCCAGGCTGGGGCTGGCCTCGAGCAGCCTTGCGGCGTCCCGGGGGCTGGCCGGCCGGCGCAACAGGCCGAACAGGTTCTTGGGGTCGGCGAGCTGCGGGATCAGCGCGATGCGCTCGCCCACGCCGAGCTCGGCCGCGGCGTCGCGCACGAAGCGCAGGGCCGAGAAGTCCTCGAGCGCGAAGCCGACCGAGTCGAACACCGTGACCTGCTCGCGGCCGGCGCGGCCCGGCTTGCGGCCGGCCAGCACTTCCCAGAGCTCGGTGACCTCGAAGTCGGCCGGCAGCTGCTGGATGTCGCCCTCGATGCGGGTCTGCGGCGTGTACTCGACAAACACGCTGCCCGCGCGCAGCACCTCGGCGTGCAGCTCGGTCTTGCCCGGGCAGTCGCCGCCCACGGCGTTGACATGCATACCGGGCTCGACCATCTCGGGCGTGAGGATGGTGGCGTTGGTCTTGTCGGCCGTCACCGTGGTCACGATGTCGGCGCCGCGCACCGCCTCGGCCGTGCTCGCGCAGCGCGTGAGCTTCAGGCCCGAGCCCTCGAGGTTGGCGACCAGCTTGACCGTGGCGGCGGGATCGACGTCGAACAGGCGCAGCTCTTCTATGCCCAGCAGGTGCTGGAAGGCCAGGGCCTGGAACTCGCTCTGCGCGCCGTTGCCGATCAAGGCCATGACGCGGCTGTCGGGGCGGGCCAGGGCCTTGGCGGCCACGGCCGACATCGCGGCCGTGCGCAGCGCCGTGGTCAGGGTCAGCTCGCTGAGCAGCTGGGGGCTGCCCGTGGCCACGTCGGCCAGCACGCCGAAGGCCATGACAGTGGACAGGCCGATGCGCGTGTTGCTGGGATGGCCGTTCACGTACTTGAAGCTGTAGTGGCTATCGTCCGAGATCGGCATGAGCTCGATCACGCCGTCCTGCGAATGGTTGGCCACGCGGGCCGACTTGTCGAAGGCCTGCCAGCGCAGGAAGTCATGGTGGATGTTGTCGGCGATGCCGGCCAGGCAGTTGGGCAGGCCCTTGCGGCGGACCAGTTCGGCCATCTCGGGGGCACTGAGGAACAGGGTGGAAACAGTGGCATTGCTTTGCATGATGAGGCTCTCCTTTGGATGAAGAGGAGTCTCGCCAAAGCCTCAGACAATGTGAATCGTCAAAAATGTTCCGTTTTTGATTTTTATTTACCATAATGGCACATCAAATTGACGAAATGAACGATGGATGAGCTAGACCACGCCCTGATCGCCCTGTTGCGCAGCGACGCCCGCATGAACGTGGCCGACCTCGCGCACAAGCTCAAGGTCTCGCGCGGCACGGTCAAGAACCGCATTCGCAAGCTCGAGGACAGCCAGGTCATCGTCGGCTACACGGTGCGCCTGCGGCCGGACGCCGAGCCCGAGCGCATCCGCGCCTGGATGGGCGTGCAGGTCGAGGGCAACCAGACCCGGCAGGTGATTGCCAGCCTGCTCGGCGAACCCGGGGTCTCCTCGCTGCACGACACCAACGGCCGCTGGGACCTGCTGGCCGAGCTGGAAGCCCGGTCCATGACCGAGCTGTCGCAAATCCTCGAGCGCATCCGACTGATCAGCGGCATACGTAGCACTGAAACCAGCATCCACCTCGCGACCTACCGCTAATCGCCCGCCTCGGGTTCTTTGGGGCCCGAAGCCACGTCGGAGACAACTAATGGTTGTCATGACGGTAATTGACAGCCTTATGGTTATCCTGCGATATGCCTAGCATTTCCGGCAGGGGGTGGCGCGCCTTACAGGCCCTGCCATCCCCATCCCCAGACCACCGGAGACACCATTCATGCAGCACAGCTTTCGCGCCAAGCGCCTCCTCGCTTCGACCGCCCTGGCACTGGCCGGCGCCGCCTGGGCTCAGGACAGCCTCACCGTCAGAATCGGCCAGGTCGGCCCGACCTCGGGACCTGCGGCCCACCTGGGTCTGGACAACGTCAATGGCGCGCGCCTGGCCATTGACGACCTGAACGCCCGCGACGTGCGCATCGGCGGCAGGAAGGCGCGTTTTGAGTTGATCGCCGAGGACGACGCGGCCGACCCCAAGCAGGGCACGCAGGCCGCGCAGAAGCTGTGCGACCAGAAGATCAACGGCGTGGTCGGACACCTGACGTCCGGCTCCACCATCCCGGCGTCCAAGGTCTACAACGATTGCGGCATCCCCCACATCAGCCCGGTGGCCACCAATCCGCGCCTGACCGAACAGGGCTTCAAGACCAGTTTTCGCCTGCTGGCCAGCGACAACGCGATGGGCGTGGCCTTGGCGCATTTCGCGGCCGCGGGGCTCAAGCTCAGGAAAGTGGCCGTCGTCGACGACCGCACGGCCTATGGCCAGGGGGTCGCGGCCGTGTTCAAAAAAACCGCTCAGAAGCTGGGCCTGCAGGTGGTGGACGAGCAGTTCACGCATGACAAGTCGGTCGACTTCTCCTCCATCCTCACGGCCATCAAGGCCAAGGGCGCCGAAGCCATCTTCTACGGCGGCCTGGACGCGCAGGCCGGCCCGATGCTGCGCCAGATGCAGATGCTGGGCATGGGCCAGGTGCGCCTGTTCGGCGGCGACGGCATCTGCACCACACGCCTGGCCGAACTGGCCGGCAGCCCCGACAACTTGGCCCAAGTCACCTGCGGCGAAGGCGGCGCGTCGGTCGATAAGATGCACGGCGGCGCGGCCTGGAAGCAGCGCTATGACGCACGCTTCGCCGGCCAGTTCCAGGGCTCGTCGCCCTACGCCTACGACGCGGTGATGGTGCTGGTCGAGGCGATGAAGAAGGCCGGTTCGCCCGATCCCAAGGTCTACGGCCCGGCGCTGTTCAACACCGATTACCAGGGCGTGACGGCCCGCATCGCCTTCGATGCCACGGGCGAACTCGCCAGCCCTGCGCTGACCCTGTTCCAGTACCGCGGCGGCAAGAAGGCCCCGCTGAACTGATCCGCTGGCCCCCTACGCTCGTTTCAGACCTTCCCGAAGGACCTCCATGAACCTGACCCGAAAACTCACCGGCCTGCTGGCCGGCCTGCTGCTGGCCGGCGCCGCGCTGGCGCAGAGTTACCCCACCAAGCCCGTCATGCTGATGGTGCCCTACCCGGCCGGCGGCCTGTCCGACATCATCGCCCGCAAGGTCAACGCGGCGCTGGCCAAGGAGCTGGGCCAGCCCGTGATCATCGAGAACCTCGGCGGCGCCGGCGGCGCCATCGCCGCGCAGAAGGTGCTGAACGCGCCGGCGGATGGCTACTACCTGTTCCAGGGCTCGCCCAACGAGCTGATCCTCGCGCCGCTGGCGATCTCGGCCGTGAAGTACAGGCCGGAAGACTTCCGCATGGTGCAGCGCGTGGCCCTGGCCCCGCTGGCCGTGGTCGCGCGCGGCGATTTCCCGGCCAGGAACGCCGACGAACTGGTGGCTTATGCGCAGAAGATGGCCCGGGAAGGCAAGCCCGTGACCTACGCCAGCGTGGGCAACGGCTCCTTCTACCACCTGCTGGGCGAGCAGATGGCCAAGGTCATCGGCGCTCCCATGACCCATGTGCCCTACAAGGGCGGCGGCCCCATTCTGCAGGACCTGCTGGGCGGCCAGATCGACATCTTCATCACGCCCTACGGCGCGCCCCATGTGGCCATGGACAAGGAGCGCAAGCTCAAGTTCGTCACCGTCCTGTCCAAGGGCCGCCAGCCGCTGGTGCCGCATGTGCCGGCGGTCGACGAGGGCAAGGCGCTCAAGGGCTTCCACTACAGCATAGGCAGCGGCTATTTCGTCAGGAAGGACACGCCCGAGCCCATCGTGCAGGTCCTGCACAAGGCCTTGTCCAAGGTGCTGGGCGACGCGGACCTGCGCGCCACGCTCGCGGCCCAGGGCCAGCTGATCTCCAACCCCCTCACGCTGGACGAGGCGGCCAACGCCTATGTGTCGGACATGACCCTCTACCGCGGCATCGCGCGCACGGTCAACCTGCAGGCCCAGTGAGCACGGCCGCCTCCATGAGCACCGTCCTCGCCGACCAGCAGGCCCGGGCCGACGAATTCGTCGCCCTGCGCCGCGACATCCATCGCCACCCCGAACTGGGCCTCAAGGAATTCCGCACCTCGGACCTGGTCGCCGAACGCCTGGCCGCCTGGGGTTACACAGTGCACCGCGGCTTGGCCGACACAGGCCTGGTCGGCCAGCTGCGGCGCGGCCAGGGCGGCAGGCGCCTGGGCCTGCGCGCCGACATGGACGCCCTGCCGATCCACGAGACCAATACCTTCGCCCATGCCAGCTGTCATGCCGGCGTGATGCACGCCTGCGGCCATGACGGCCACACCGCCATGCTGCTGGCCGCGGCGCGGCATATCGCGGAAAACGTGGGTTTCTCGGGCACGCTGAACCTGATCTTCCAGCCGGCCGAGGAGCATCCGGGCGGTGCCAGGATCATGATCGAGCAAGGCCTGTTCGAGCGCTTCCCCTGCGACGCCATCTACGCCATGCACAACATGCCGGGCCATCCGGCCGGGCAGCTGGTGCTGCGCGAAGGGCCGATCATGGCCTCGAGCGACGACGTGACGATCATCCTGCATGGCCAGGGCGGCCACGGCGCCATGCCGCACCAGGCCAGCGACACCGTGGTCGCCGGCGCGGCCATCGTGATGGCGCTGCAGACCATCGTCTCGCGCAACGTCGATCCGCGCCAGACCGCCGTGGTCACGGTCGGCACGTTCCAGGCCGGCCAGGCCAACAACGTGATCCCGGCCAGCGCCCGGCTCGAACTCAGCGTGCGCGCGCTCGACCGCGGCGTGCGCGACCTGCTCGAGCAGCGCATCCGTCTCCTGGTCACGACCCAGGCCGAGAGCTTCGGCGTACGCGCCCAGATCGACTACCGGCGCGACTACCCGGTGCTGGTCAACACGCCGGCCGAGACCGAGTTCGCGCGCCAGGTGGCGCTGGAACTGCTGGGCCCGCAGCGCGTGACCCTGCAGGGCGAGCCCCTGACCGGCAGCGAGGACTTCGCCTCCATGCTGGAACACTGCCCCGGCTGCTACCTGCTGATCGGCAATGGCGCCGGCGAGGGCGCCTGCATGGTGCACAACCCCGGCTACGACTTCAACGACGACATCCTGCCCATCGGTGCGGCCTTCTGGTCGCTGCTGGTCCAGCGCTTCCTGCGCGACTGATTCCACACCCCATGAGCGGCCGCTTGCGGCCGCGGAGAAAACGAATGACACAAGCACTCTGGCGCCTGGGCGCCGTCGATCTGGCGCAAGCCATCCGCAGCAGGCAGGTCTCGGCCCGCGAGGCCACGCAGAGCGTGCTGGACCGCATCGCCGAGGTCAACCCGCGCATCAACGCGCTGGTCACGGTCCTGCCCGAGCAGGCCCTGGCCGCCTCCGACGCGGCCGACCAGGCACTCGCGCGCGGCGACCGCCTGGGCCCGCTGCATGGCGTGCCGGTCAGCATCAAGATCAATATCGACGTGGCGGGACAGCCCACCACCGACGGCGTGGCCGCACTGAAGGACAACATTGCCCCGACTGACTCGCCGCTGGTGACGTCGCTGCGCGACGCCGGCGCCATCATCGTCGGCCGCAACAACGCGCCGGCCTTCTCGCTGCGCTGGTTCACCGACAACGCGTTCCACGGCCGTACCCTCAACCCGTTCGATGCCGGCGTCACGCCGGGCGGCTCCAGCGGCGGCGCCGCGGCGGCCGTCGCCATGGGCATGGGCCCCATCGCGCACGGCAACGACTACGGCGGCTCGATCCGCTACCCGGCCTGGGCCTGCGGCGTCGTCGGCCTGCGCACCACCGTGGGCCGCGTGCCCTCCTACAAGGCCAGCGCGCCAAATCGCATCGTCAGCAACCAGCTGATGTCGGTCCAGGGACCGCTGACCCGGACCGTGGCCGACGCGCGGCTGGCGCTCGAGGTGATGGCCCAGGGCTCGCCGCTGGATCCGCAATGGACGCCGGCCCCGCTGCGGTACCCGGACTCGGCCCGCCCGACCCGGGTCGCCGTGTTCACGCGCTGGCAAGGCTCGCGCGTCGACGCCAGCGTGGTCGCCGCCGTGAACCAGGCGGCCGAGTGGCTGGCCAAGGCCGGCTACGAGGTCGAGGAGGCCGAGCCGCCGCATTTCGAGGAGGCCGCCGCGATGCACCGCCAGATGGTGATGGACGACATGCGCCGCGCCGGCATCGCGGCCATGAACAAGCTGGGCGACGACGCCCTGCGCCAGTCGCTCGCCTACTTCACCGGCGGGGTCACGCCCTGGGACCGCGACCAGTACCTCGAAGGCCTGATGCGCCGCTTCAACATCGCGCGCGACTGGGCGGTCTTCCTCGACAAGTACCCGGTGCTGCTGACGCCCAACTCCTGGGAGCGGCAGTTCCCGGTCGACGACGACCTGCGCTCGCAGC
This sequence comes from Ramlibacter sp. 2FC, assembly GCF_005503345.1. Classification (NCBI taxonomy): domain Bacteria; kingdom Pseudomonadati; phylum Pseudomonadota; class Betaproteobacteria; order Burkholderiales; family Comamonadaceae; genus Ramlibacter; species Ramlibacter sp. 2FC. The sequence goes on along the minus strand of NZ_SCMM01000020.1, from coordinate 56,473 downwards.
AGCGTTTCGAGGAAATCCTGCTCGCGCAGACCCCGATGCTCAACACCGCCATGCTGGGCCTGCCTGGCCTGGCCGTGCCTACCGGCGTGCAGGACGGCCTGCCTGTCGGCGTGCAACTGGTGGCCACCCGCTTCCGCGAGGACCTGCTGCTCGCCGCCGGCGAGGCCATCGAGCGCGCCGCCGGGTTTTCCGCGCTCGACCATCTGGCGGCCAAGGGCTGATCCGGGACCCGGCGCGCCACCGGGTGGCGCCTCTCAGCAATAGGCCGCGACCCCGCCATGGATCACAGCTTCCTCTCCGCCTTCATCCTGCTGTTGCTGGTGCTCGATCCGTTCGGCGCCCTGCCGATCTTCATCTCGGTGATGAACGGCGTGGCGCCCGAGCGCCGCACCCGCGTGGCACTGCGCGAGAGCCTGATCGCCTTCGCGATCCTGCTCGGCTTCATGCTCGCCGGCAGCGGCTTCCTGGCGCTGATGCACCTGTCCGAGCGCTCGCTCGAGGTAGCCGGCGGCGTGATCCTGCTGATCATCGCGATCCGCATGATCTTCACCCACGAGGGCGCGCAGCAGGACGCCGTGAGCGGCCGCGAGCCGCTGGTGTTCCCGCTCGCTGTGCCGCTGCTGGCCGGCCCCTCGGCCATGGCCACCGTGCTGCTGCTGGCTTCGCGCCAGCCGGACGGCATGGCGTCCTGGATCGCGGCCTTGTCGCTGGCCATGGCGTTGTGCGGCACGGTGCTGATCGCAGCGGAGCGGATCCGACGCTGGGTCGGCGACGCCATGGTCGCGGCGACCGAGAAGCTCATGGGCCTGGTGCTCTCGGCGCTGGCCGTCGAGATGATCCTGGCCGGCCTCAAACGCTACTTCTTCGACGCGGCCTGAGTGCGACCACGCATTCGGGCCAGAGAAAACTCAGGGATGGACGACGCAGTGGGCGGCGGCCAGATCCCAACCGGCCCAGCCGCAGCTCTTGAAAAACACCGGCCCGCCGCGCGTGGCCTGGCTCGTCCAGCGCGGGGACTCGTTGACCACGTCCGCCAGCGAAGCGAACGCAGACGGGTCCAGCCCCGCCTGCAGCAGGTCACCGGCCTCGTGGTCGGCGTCGCGGCTGTCGACCACCACGCGGCCGCGCCCGGCCATGTGGCGGCAGACCTCGGGTGCCCATTCGACCATGCGCGGCGTGAAGGCGCCCACGGCACAGACAAAGGCGTCGTCGCGCGGCATCGGGGTCGTCGCTGCGCTGCGCCTGCACGCCCAGGCCATGGGCATGCTGCACCAACGCCTCGGCGCTGGCCGCCGAGCGCGAGGCGACCAGCACCTCGCGCACGCCCAGACCCTGCACGAAGGCCTCCAGGTGCGACCGCCCCTGCACGCCGGCACCCACGATCAGCAGCCTGCCCTGCGGCGCCGGGGCCAGCGCCATGGCCGCCAGCAGCGACACCGCGGCCGTGCGGCGCGCGGTCACGGTGGGGCCGTGCAGGATCTGCAGCCGACGCCCGTCCTGCGCGTCGAACACCAGCATGTCGCCCTGGATCGCCGGCAGGCCGCGGCCGGGGTTGTCCGCCATGAAGGTGATGAGTTTGGCGATGGCCAGCTTTTCGTCCGACGCCGGCATGACGAACAGGCTGCCGCCCTGGGCCAGCGGCTGCACGATGCGCGGCGGCACCGAGACCGAAGGGTCGGCCAGCAAGGCCTTGACGCTTTGTGCGAGCTGCGGGTACGGCAGGGCCTCGGCAGTTTGCTCGGGACCGAGGACGGCGTGGCTGATGGGCATGTCAGGCGCGTCGGCTCGGCCGCGTCACTGCGGCTCGAAGTGGATGGACTTGGCAATCGCCTGGTAACGGGCGATCTCGGCGCGGTAGATGCGGTCCAGTTCCGCCACCGGGGTCGGGTCGACCAGTTGGTTGCCAGTGGCTTCGAACGCGGTGCGCGTGTCGGGATTGCGCAATGCCTCGTAGACGGCCTTGTTCAGGCGGTCCGCCACCGCATCGGGCGTGCTGCGCGGCACGAGGACGCCGGCCCAGGAATCGAACTCGAACCCCGCCAGCCTGGGGTGTGCGGCCAGGGCGGGAATCTGCGGGAACCTGGGCAGCGGGGCCTTGGCACCAATGCCGATGGCCTTGACCTTGCCTTCGGCAAGGGTGGCGGGAATGCTGCCGGCGAACACGGTGAACGCCAGATCGACCTGCCCGCCCATCAGGTCGGCGATCATCAGCGCCGTGCCCTTGTAGGGGACATGCACGAACTTCGTGCCGGTTTGCTGACTGAATTTCTCGGCGGCGAGGTGGAACAGGCTGCCGTTGCCGCCATTGCCGATCGACAGCCCCTGGGCGCCCGGGCGGCTGGCGAGCTGGATCAGCTCTTCCAAACTGTTGGCCGGCAAGTCCTTGCGGGCCAGCAGCACCAGCGGGGCCTTGACGACCTGGCCGACGATTTTCATGTCCTCGGCCTTGTACTTGACGGCCGCCATGGTCAGCGGGGCGACGATCAGCTCCACGGGGCTGCCCAGCGCGAGGGTGTGGCCGTCGGCCGGGGCATTGAGCATCCTCTGTACGCCGATCGCACCGCCCGCGCCACCGACGTTATCCACCACCATGGCCTGGCCCAGCGACCTGGCCATGTCGTTCTGCAGCTTGCGGGCCACGAAGTCGGACGGGCCTCCGGCGGGCCAGGGCACGATCATGGTGACGGGCTTGCTCGGGAAAGTCTGCGCGAGGGCCCCCGCGCTCAGCAGCAGGCCGGCCAGCAGGCCGCTCAGGGTTTTCATCGGCTTCATGGTTCTCCTCGGGTTCGGAAACAGGGGGCGGTCCGCGGTCCCCGCAGGCGGGGCGGGGCCGTGACATGTTTCATCTTAGGAAAACCGCAGCTTGGCCAGCAGGCTGTCGTTTGTGTGCGTGACAACCCGGGGTTGTCCAGCTGCCCAGGGCCTGCCGGGCGGGCTCGTGGCCTCAGAAGGTACCCGGGTAGGCCCCGCCATCGGCCAGCAGGTTCTGGCCGTTGATGTAGGCCGCCTGCGTGCTGCACAGGAAGGCGCAGATCGCGCCGAACTCCTCGGGCGTGCCGAAGCGGCCGGCCGGGATCTGGGCCTGCTGCACGCGGCGGATCTCGTCGACGCTCTTGCCGCTCTTCTGTGCCGCAGCGCCTATGGTCGCGGCGATGCGGTCGGTGTCGAACTTGCCGGGCAGCAGGTTGTTCAGCGTCACGCCCTGCGCCGCCAGCTTGCTGCGCGCCACGCCGGCGACGAAGCCGGTCAGGCCGCTGCGGGCGCCGTTGGACAGGCCCAGGATGTCGATCGGTGCCTTCACCGCGCTAGAGGTGATGTTGACGATGCGGCCGAAGCCGCGCGCCGCCATGCCGTCCACCGTGGCCTTGATCAGCTCGATCGGCGTCAGCATGTTGGCGTCCACCGCCTTGATCCAGGCCTCGCGGTCCCAGTCGCGGAAATCGCCGGGCGGCGGACCGCCGGCGTTGGTGACCACGATGTCGAAATCTTTGCCCGGCCCGCCGGCCACGCCCAGGGCCGCCGCGCGCCCCTCGGGGGTCGTGATGTCGGCCGCCACCGGCAGCACCTGCACGCCCGCGCCGACCGTCGCGCGCAACCGCGCGGCCGCGGCCTGCAGCGCCTCGGCACCGCGCGCCACCATGACCACGTTCACGCCCTCGCACGCCAGGGCCTGGGCGCAGCCCCAGCCCAGCCCCTTGCTCGCACCGCCGACCAGTGCCCATTTGCCTGTGATACCCAGATCCATGTCCTCGACTCCTCTTTGAAAAAGCCTCACGCCTTGCGGCGCGTGACCAGAAACACCCCGCCGAGCACCAGGACGGTGCCGGCGATGACCCATGCATTGAGCGGCTCGCCCAGGATCAGCGCGCCCATCAGAATGGTCGACATCGGGCCGACCATGCCGGTCTGCGCCGTCAGGCCGGCGCCTATGCGCTCGATCGCCATCATGACCAGCAACACCGGCAGCGCGGTGCAGGCCGTGGCGTTGAGCAGCGAGAGCCAGATCACCTCGGGCGCGACCTGCGCCGCCGACAGCGGCCGCAGTACGGCAAACTGCGCGATGCACAGCAGGCAGGCCACCGTGGTGGCCAGGCCCGCCAGGCGCAGCGAGCCCAGGCGGTGCACCAGCTCGCCGCTGTAGCTCATGTAGACCGCGTAGCTGACCGCGCTGAGCAAGACCAGCAGCGCGCCCAGGGCCGTGTGGGGGCCTGGCAGGCTGAGCTCGTGGCCGAACACCAGCAGCATGCCGCCGTAGCTCACCGCCATGGCCAGGGCCTGCGGGCGCGAGATGCGCTTGCCATACAGCATCCAGCCCAGCAACAGCACCAGCGTGGGATTGAGGTAGAGCACCAGGCGCTCCAGCGCGGCCGAGACATACTGCAGCCCGGCGAAGTCGAGGAAGCTCGAGAGGTAGTAGCCCGTGAAGCCCAGCCAGACCACGCCCAACCAGTCGCGGCCGGCCAGCGGCGTCTTTCCGCGGCTGGCCCACCAGGCCATGGCGGCGAAGATGGGCAGCGCGAACAGCATGCGGTACATCAGCAGGGTCACGGCATCGACCCCGTGGCGGTAGGCCAGCTTGACGATGATGGCCTTGCCGCTGAAGGCGATGGCGCCGGCCATGGCCAGCGCCAGCCCCGGTGCCAGGCTGGGCGCGCGTCGGACGGCCGCGATCTCAGAAGCCAACGGCCTGCCCGTCCCGGCGCGCGTCGCTGGCGGCCATGTAGCCCTCGACCTGGGGGTCGCCCATGGACCAGATGAACTGGCCGGCGCCGAAGTCTTGGTAGGAATCGCTAAGCACGTCCAGGCGGTGGCCGCGCTCGGCCAGGCCCTGCACCGTTTCCGCCGGCATGCTGGCCTCGACATTGAGCGACAGGCCCGCGTTGTAGCGCCAGCGTGGCGCGTCGCAGGCCGCCTGCGGGTTCTGGCCATGGTCGAGCATGCGCACCAGGGTCTGCACATGGCCCTGCGGCTGCATGTTGGCGCCCATCACGCCGAAGCTCATCACCGGCAGGCCGTCCCGGGTCAGGAAGGCCGGGATGATGGTGTGGAAAGGCCGCTTGCCCGGCGCCACCAGGTTGGCCGGGTTGGCGCCATGGGCCGCCACGCTGAAACCATGGCCGCGGTTCTGCAGGCTGATGCCGAACTCGGGCTCCACGCAGCCCGAGCCGAAGCCCATGTAGTTGCTCTGTATGAAGCTGACCATCATGCCGTTCTCGTCGGCCGTCGTGAGGTAGATGGTGCCGCCGCCGGCCGGGTTGCCGGCCCCGAAATCCTGCGCCTGGTCCATGCGTATGAGTTTGGCACGCCCAGCGAGGTAGGCGTCATCCAGCATTTGCACGGGGGTCACCGTCATGGCCGATGGCTCGGCCACGTAGCGGTAGGTGTCGGCGAAGGCCAGCTTCATGGCCTCGATCTGCAGGTGCTGCGCATCCACGCCATCGAGCGGCAGGCCGGCCAGGTCGAACTGCTCGAGGATGCCCAAGGCGATCAGCGCCGCGATGCCCTGGCCGCTGGGCGGGATCTCGTGCAGCCGATGGCCGCGGTAGTCGCGGCTGATGGGGTTCACCCACTCGGCCTGGTGGGCCGCCAGGTCTGCGGCCCTGAGGCCGCCGCCATGGGCCAGCGAGAAGCGGTCCAGCGCCTGCGCGATCTCGCCGCGGTAGAAGGCCTCGCCGCGCGTCGCGGCGATGGCGCGCAGGGCCCGCGCCGCCGCCGGGAAGCGGAACAGCTCGCCCACCTGCGGCGCGCGCCCCCAGGGCAGGAAGCTGCGCGCGAAGCCGGGCTGGGCCTCAAGCTCCGCCGTGGCCGCCGCCCATTTCTGCTGCACCACCACGGGCAGCAGGTAGCCGCGCTCGGCGATCTCGACCGCGGGCTGCATCAGCTCGGCGAAGGGCAGCTTGCCGAAGCGCTCGCTCAGCGCCACCCAGCCGCTCACGGCACCCGGCACGGTGACCGAGTCCATGCCGCGGCGCGGCGGCGTGGCCGCGGCCGCGCCGTACTTGCGGTAGAAATACTCGGGCGTCCAGCTGGCGGGGGCGCGGCCCGAAGCATTGAGGCCCAGCAGCTGCCGGCCGTCCCAGAGGATGCAGAAGGCGTCGCTGCCCAGGCCATTGCTGACCGGCTCGCACACGGTCATCGCGGCCGCGGCCGCCACCGCCGCATCGACCGCATTGCCGCCCTGCCACAGCATGCGCAGGCCGGCCTGGGCCGCCAGCGGGTGCGAGGTGGCCACCAGATTGCGCGCGAACACCGGCAGGCGTGTGCTGCCGTAGGGGTTGGCGAAATCGAAGGGCATGGCCGGATTATCGGCCGGCGGCCGCGCCGGCGCTGGGCGCGAAGCTGACGGGCGTCAAGACCATCCCTTGCCACGATGCAAGCTCAACGCGAGCCGCCGTCAGGGTGCAGCGCCAGCCATTGCCGTCCGATGGCCGTCAGGCGGTAGCGCTGCTTGCTGCTGCGGGGTACATCCGGCAGCGTCATCTCGATCACCCGCGCGGCCAGCGCCGGTTTCAGGTAGGCTTTTTCGAAGTGATCACGGTGTTTGAGGGACAGGGCATCCTGAATCTGCTGCCGCGACATTTCGCCGGCCAGCGCGCGCAGCAAACGCTCGACTTCCTCCGTCACTTGCCCGGTGACTTGCCCGGTGACTTGCCCGGTGACTTGCCCGGATGGGACAAGCGCCATCGGATGGCGCGGCAGCCGAATCACGAACGCGAGCCGGTCATCATCCGTCTCGAACAGTGGCGCGGGCGATCCGTTGGCCGCCATCTCCTTCAGGATTTTCGGGATGCCCGTGGATCGACCCTCGGTCATCTCCAGTTCCTTCAGGAACTCGCCGATGCGCCGGTTGCGGTAGCGGCGGCTGACGGCGCGGCCCGCCTTCAGGTCTTCCATCCGGATCGACCGATCCGGGCCGGGGAAGCTGACGACCACCAGCTCGTCGTGGCTGATGCGCACCTCGATGGGCTCGCGCTCTTCGTAGGAACGGTGATAGACCGCGTTGACCACGGCCTCCTCGATGGCGGCGTAGGGGAAGTTCCAGACCCGCGTGGCCTCGGCGCGGTCGGGATGCTTGATCACCGTTTCGTGCAGGTAGTTGCGCTGGATGTAGCCCAGCGCCTCGCGCGTCATCCGCGCCAGCGGCCCCTTGAAGATTTTCTCGTCGAAGCGGTCGCCACCCGCGCCTTCGGGGAACCAGACCACATCGATCTGCACGCCGGGGAAGAACCGCTCCGGCGTTTCTTTGAAGAACAGCAGGCCCACGTTCTTGGGCCACGGAGACTCGGCGGGGCCGCCCGCCACGTTCATCTGCCGCCCCAGCGCCTCGACGGAAAGCTGCGGCGCATCCGCCGCCAGCGCGCTGCCCACCTCCTGCAAGAACTCCTGCATCAAGGGTTTTGACAGATCAGCAACGCGCGCCGACTGGTTGTAGCGATCGTCGAAGGGCACCTTGGCGGCCAGGCTCAGCAGTTCCTGCTCGGTGTCGCCCTTGGCCTCGACCGTGCTGCTGTACCGGCGGATAAAGTATTTCCAAACCTTGTGCTTCGCCGTGACCGCTTCCGGCGCCTTGTACGGCCGGGTCTGCCCGCCCGGCGCCCACAGCACAATCAGCTTGCGGCCTTCGACCACCTCAAGGCTCAACACCGGAAAGTACGGCGGCTGGATCAACTGGCAGTGCGCCAGCAGTTCGCGCTGGATTTTGTCGAGCTGGTTGGCGGGCAGTCCGACCGGTGGAAACACGGGCTGGCCGCTGGCGTCGCAGTCCTGCCCGATCACCACGTAGCCGCCGCCCAGGTTCTCGAAGTCGTTGGCGAAGGCGCACAGGGTGCGGATGATCGCGTCCGGATTCCACCCGGCCTTGTATTCGATGCGCTCGCCCTCTACCGTGCGCTGGCGCAGCAGGTCGTCGAGGTTGATGGGCAGTTTGGTATTCGTGATCGTCATCGACTACGTTCCAGTTTCAAAGCCCAAATCTCCGCGCGAGTTCATCCACTCTCATGAATCTGTGATCTTGACGCAAATTCAGCGCTGCCTGACCGATGGCATCGAGGCATTGGCGCAGTTCCGGTGACAGCCACGATGGCTGGTCGCCCAAGATGGTGAATAGCAGCCGCAGTGCATCTTCTGGAAAACGGGTGGACAGGCCGGACTCCTGCAATCGGTGAATCACGTAGTCGGGGTACTGAACCACGCGCAGCCAATTACCGACCGCTGCCATCGCCGATGGAAACTCACCGCCTGCCGCGACGCACAGGCGAGCCAGCGATTCGGCGTTGGCGCTCGATGCTTGATCGTTGGATTTCGGCCAGATCTTTTCCCAAAACGGCAAGACCCGGTTTTTCCAGTAATCCTCGCGCTGGTCGCCAGCACCTTCCAGAGCACGCACCAAGGCTTGAGCCGATTCGCGCAAGCCCTCTGGTGGTAGCGCGCGAATAGCGGTGGCCAATTGCGCCATGGTGAAAGTGTCACCGGGATCGAGCGCTGCGAACGTCAGGAACGCGGCGAACTGCTCATTGTGCTTGCCCAACTGCGCATAGTGATTGACCGTATCGAGGAAAGTGGGCTTGATCGCCTCCATCAACGGGCGATACAGCCGTGGCGACCAAAGGAAGCCTTCCCACGCGGCCTGCGCTTCGGTTGCGGAACGATTCCAGTCGAGCAGAGGCAACAAGTGCTGCTCCGCCCAAGCTTTATCCACCCGGAACAACGAGAGAGCATGGGCAGCCAGCAATACCCGACCGTGCCTGAACTTGGCGATCTGCGTATCGCAAAGCTCCGTGAAGATGGGTTTGATGGTTTCCTGCAGCCCTTGCCCATCGTTTGGTTCTTGGCGATACCACCAGTCCAGCAACGCCTGCGTCACATGACCAACGGGATGATTGATGGCGCGGAAAACGGGATCGTCGGCGTCGCCATCACCCTCGAAATCCAATCGCAAGATGCGCTGGGCCAACGTCAGGAAGTAATCCTCGTGACCCTCGAAGGTTTTCGCTACGGCCTGCAGCCACCAACTGATGCCGTTGGACAAGGCTTGCATCAAGTCATCTGACGCACCGACGACAACCGGAGCCATGAAACGCCATGAGCGGTCGCGCAGTTTTTCTTCCGCCCAGGCTTGCAGCGCATCGCGCCAGCGTTCGACCGGCCAATTGTTCTGCTGCGCAAGTTTGCACAGAGCGTAGGCCGTTGCCTGAAACATATCCGAGCACAGCTTGCGCCAGTCGTCCTGCTGCGAGTCTTCCAGCACGGGATGCGCCAGCAGATAGTCCAGCACACCGCGTCTCGTGCGCGGAACGGGAGTGAATGGCCTCCACGGATCACGATCCCCGACCCAGCCGCCTCCCATCCAGAGGGGAAATTCGTCACTCTCATCCGCTGCAAGCTGCCACGGGTACTGTGCTGAGAGGGCATCAAGCCGTGATTGTCCCGCTTCGCCGAGGGTTGCGCCTGCTTGGGCCGTCTTCGCAAGTCGCAGCCAGACGCCGTGATCCACGATCCTGTTCCAAGCCTCAGGCTCGATATCGGCGCGGTACAGGTCGCGGGGCGGCCCGGAAAGAATGGTCTGCTCCAGTTCCGCCAGCATCGTTGCATCCAGTTGTGGAGCCAACGAAACCAGCAGGCGCATGGTTTCGCGTCTGGTTTCCTCCGACCAGAGCCACCGCCGCTCATTCGCCAACAGCCAATCGAGAGCTTGCCGGTGTGGAATGACGCGCTCCTGCGTGGCGGCGAACAACGCAAGGCGGCGGAATACTGGGTACGGCCCGTGCGCCCACGTCTCGGCCACGATTCGCGCCCGTTCCGGCGACTTTGCGGCAATCGCCAACCATGCATCGCGGGCCAGCTCGATCAGCGCCGTCCAGTCGTGGAAGTCCCTGTTCTGCGAGTGATCAGAAATCGAGGGTTGATGGACGTAGGAATGGTCGCTCTCGCTGTCCACGCCACCGAGTTCACGCATCAAATCGAGCGCGTCCCGCAGCAAGGCGCTGAAGTCGTCCAGCAGCTCCGGCAGTGCCGCCGTCCACTGTTCATTCTTGGGCAGGTCGCGCAGGCCGGAATGGACGTGATCCGATGCCAGCACGACCTCCCATTCCACAATGTTCTTGATGCGATCCTGCGCTTCGTCGTCATCGTCCGCGCCTGACCAGCGGAACGGCTCGCGCAATGACAGGCAAGGTGTCAAGGCTTCCCTCAGGGCGAAGCGCACACTGGCGGTCAGCCCATCGTGCTTGAACTGATCGCGCCAGCGATAGAGGCTCGGGTCGCGTAGTCTGGACTTCACATGCCCGTTGAGGAGCAAGCGCCAGAGCGTTCGCATTGCGGAACGGGGAATGGCGTTGGGCGCGCTCACCCGGATGCGATCCAGTTCGGTGGTGCTGCCGCTACTGGCGAGTCTGTCCAGATCGTCGAGACGACGTTCGATCAGCCAGACCAATTGGTCGTGCAGTTGACCGCCACGCTTGATCAGCCAGACCAGCAGTTTCGGGTCATCGAGGTGACGAGTCAGCCAGCGGGCCAGTTGGAACATCACAACATCCCAGCGGCTGCTGCGATGCCCGGCATCGACAATCGTCATCCACGGCGCGAGCGGGTACGGGGTTGGTCTGCCGGTCAGGCTGTAGGCGAGCTCATCGTCCACGGCAGCTTGGGGCTGCACGCCAAACCGCCCCAAGTCGGCATGGCGGTAGAGTTCTTGGCTCAACGGCTCCAGCCAGTCCAGTGACGGCACGGGGTCGAGTTCCGCGAACCGCTTGGCGGGCAAGCCGCCCGGATCGCTCAACGCCCACAACATCCGCCCGACGAAATCGTCCTGCTTCGTGCTCGCCAGTGGGCGGGCGATGGCGCATTCGACGACGATGCGTTCCTTTCCGCGCACACCGTCGCGGTAGGTTTCGGCCCAAGCGCGCAGAGTCTTGTGCAGATAGGCGTGGTGCTGGTACTCGCGATAGAGAATGGGCGTGACGTTCTTCGCCTTCCATTCGTTGGCGCGCTCCACCTCCTTGCCTTTGGAATAGTTTCCGAAGGCGAACATCTCCGGCGGCGATTCGCCCAGAAGGCGGTCGGCGGCCAGCGCATCCATCATGTAGTGCAGCACCGGGTCGTTGATGCTGTAGCCGACGAAGCAGACGGTGTAGTTGCGGAACAACTCGCTGACGAAGCGCGCGGCCCAGCGTTCGGTCAGGTAGGCCAGCCCAAAGTCGCCACTGGAAACAACCAGCCGATCCAGTTCGCCCGACGATGGCACCGCAGACAACAAACCGTGCAAATACACCAGTCCGTCCCAACGGTTTTTCGGCACGGGAAGCAGAGGCGCTCTGAAATCAGGGAACGACAGCGATCTTGCTACCCTGACTTCCTCGAACAGACGGTCGAAGTTGGTGGTGATGAGCCGGGTGCGGCCCTCGCGATTCTGCGCCAGCGTCAGCAGGGCTTCATGTGTGGCCGTCGCGTTTGGGGCCGTGAGGTTGGGCGTCAGGATCGTCGCCAGTTCGCTACGCACTTTTCCCCGGCCACCGACGACATCTGCTTCCAACAGGCCGATGGCGGTGTCGAACTGTCCGGCCTTGATCGCGGATTGCTGCACCGGATTGGGTGTCACCGAAAGGGCTTGGTAGAGATTGTCCACCAGACCGGCAAAGCCCGGCAGCCGCGCGGGGTAGGAAATGCCCGCGCCGCAGAAGAACACCACGCGCCCGTCTTCGTGCGCCTGCAACAGACGTTCGGGAATATCGGGACCGTGGCGGACGAACTGCATTCAGCCGCCTCCGGAGAACACCGGTTCCAGCGATGGGACCGGAAAAGCAGCGTTCGCGTTGAGCGGGACGACGCAATCAACCATAGCCGCCTGCTACCGCCCGCTCAAGACACGTGGGCCCGGGCCTTGAACAGCTTGTGGTGCAGCTGGCGCAGCGACCACCAGACTCCCAGCGCCACGGCCGGGATGGCCACGGCCGCCGTGCTTTCGGGGCTCCAGGGCCAGCCCAGGGCCTGCGCGCCCTTGGCCAGGTAGCTGACCAGGCCCACGATGTAGTAGGTGATGGCCGCCACCGACAGGCCTTCCACCGTGGACTGCAGCTTGAGCTGCAGGTCCTGGCGCTGGTTCATGGTGGCCAGCAGGGCCTGGCTGCTTTGCTGCTGCTCGATCTCGACCCGCGTGCGCAGCAGGTTGCTCATGCGCGAGACGCGCTGCGACAGCGCGTCCTGGCGCCGCGTGGCCCACTCGCAGGTGCTGCGCGCCGGCGTGAGGCGCCGGTCCATGAACTCGCGTATGGTCTGCATGCCGGCCAGGCGCGACTCGGAAATGTCCATGATGCGCTTGTCCACCAGCTCGAAGTAGGCCGAGCTGGCCGAGAAGCGCGAGTGCGAGGCCGCGTACTGGCTCTCGACCTGGCCCGCCAGATGGGTCAGCCGGTCCAGCAGCACGGGCTCGTCGTCGCGCCGGGCCGTGCGTATGGCGTCCGCCAGGGCCGCCAGCTCGCGCTCGGCGTAGGCCAGCGCGGTCGCGGCTTCGCGCGCCGCCGGCAGGCCCAGCAGGGCCGCCATGCGGTAGGTCTCGATCTCCAGCAGCTGCTGCACCAGGCGCCCCAGGCGACGCGGCGTCATGCCGCCGGCCAGCAGCACCATGCGCGAGAAGCCGTCGGCATGGATGCCGAAATCGGTGTAGACCTCGCCGTGGCCGTCGGCCACCGTGGAGGCGACCAGCGTGTCCTCGTGCAGCACATGCTTGACCAGGGAGCCCGAGCCAAAGATGTGGGTGGGCAGCACCCACAGGTGCAGGCCCACCAGGCACTGGCCCGGCAGCGCCGCCAGCCAGTCCTGCGGCACCACGGCGGTCGCGCCCTCGGGCTCGCGCTCGCCGAAGGCCTCGAGCGAGGACGCGCGCATGAAGGTCCAGGTCACGAACTCGGTGTGCATCTCCCAGCGGATGCGGAACGGCCCCAGGTCCATGCGCAGGTGGGTGGTCTGGGCGTCGGGCGGCGCCAGGTGGTGGTCGCGCAGCAGCGCCGCCACATGGGCGCGGCTGGCCTCGCGCTGCGCCGCGTCGCAGGCCATGACCAGGTGGGAAATCGCCAGCGGCGCCGTCATGGCCTCGGGCGGCCGGGCATGGATCTCGTTGTGCAGCGCCACGCGCTGAGGGTGTTGGGCGGGATGGGTAATGGATGACATGCGGACCTCTGGCCCCTATTGTGACCGCGGCCGCAGGGCTGCCGGGTTACCAACCGGGTACGGGCCCGCGGCACCGGAAGCGGCCGCCCGGCCAGGCATGGAAGCGCCGCCTCAGCCTTCCTCGCCGAAGGCCTGCTCGCGCTTGGATCGCACGGCCGGCAGCAGCACGATGACCAGCAGCAGGGCCGCTGCGGCCAGCAGGCTGGCCGACAGCGGGCGCGTGACGAACACGCTCCAGTCGCCGCGCGACAGCAGCAGCGCGCGGCGCAGGTTCTCCTCCATCATCGGGCCCAGGATGAAGCCCAAGAGCAGCGGCGCGGGCTCCACGCCCAGCTTGATGAAGCCGTAGCCGATCACGCCGAAGGCGCCCACCATCCAGATGTCGAAGGTGTTGTTGTTGGTCGAGAACACGCCGATCGCGCAGAACAGCACGATGGACGGGAACAGCCAGCGGTAGGGCACGGTGAGCAGCTTGATCCACAGGCCGATCAGCGGCAGGTTCAGGATCACCAGCATGCCGTTGCCTATCCACATCGAGGCGATCAGGCCCCAGAACAGCTCGGGGTTGCTGGTCATCACCTGCGGGCCGGGCTGGATGTTGTGGATGGTCATGGCACCCACCATCAGCGCCATCACGGCGTTGGGCGGGATGCCCAGGGTCAGCAGCGGGATGAACGAGGTCTGCGAGCCGGCGTTGTTGGCCGACTCGGGCGCCGCCACGCCGCGGATGTTGCCCTTGCCGAACGGCACTTCGCCGGGCTTGAGCCTGGTCTTCTTCTCCAGCGAATAAGCCGAGAAGGAGGCCAGCAAGGCGCCTCCCCCCGGCAGGATGCCCAGTACGCAGCCCAGGGCCGTGCCGCGCAGCACGGCGGGCACCATGTTCTTGAAGTCTTCCCTGGTCGGCATCAGGCCTTCCAGCTTGCCGGTGAAGACCTCGCGCTGGTCCTCGGGGTGCGAGAGGTTGGCGATGATCTCGCCGTAGCCGAACACGCCCATGGCGATGGTGACGAAACCTATGCCGTCGGTCAGCTCGGGGATGTCGAAGCTGAAACGCGCCACGCCCGAGTTCACGTCGGTGCCGATCAGGCCCATCAGCAGGCCCAGCACGATCATGGCCACGGCCTTGAGCAGCGAGCCCGAGGCCAGCACCACGGCGCTGATCAGGCCCAGCACCATCAGCGAGAAGTACTCGGCCGGGCCGAACTTGAACGCCACCTCGATCAACGGGGCCGCGAAGGCCGCCAGGATCAGCGTGCCCACGCAGCCGGCGAAGAACGAGCCCAGGCCGGCGGCAGCGAGCGCCGGGCCGGCGCGGCCCTGGCGTGCCATCTGGTAGCCGTCGATCACCGTGACCACGGAGGACAGCTCGCCGGGCAGGTTGACCAGGATGGAGGTGGTCGAGCCGCCGTACAGCGCGCCGTAGTAGATGCCGGCCAGCATGATCAGCGCGGCCACCGGCGGCAGCGCGTAAGTCGCGGGCAGCAGCATGGCGATGGTCGCCACCGGGCCGACCCCTGGCAGCACGCCGATCAGCGTGCCCAGCAGGCAGCCGATGAAGGCGTAGACCAGGTTCTGGAACGTGAAGGCGACGCCAAAACCGAGCGCGAGATTGCTGATCAGGTCCATGGCTCTCCGAGCCGGCGGCGCCTGGGGCTGCGGCCGGCCATGGACCCGATCATGCCGCGCGGCCGGTGGCGCGCGAGGGTGCATACGCCAATGGACAGACGGGCTGCGGCCAGCTACGCAGGCCGGCACCAATGAAAAACGGCAGCCGAAGCTGCCGTCTTTCAAGGCGCGGGGATGCTGCGCGTCACTCTTCCTCGTGGAAGGCTTCCTCGCGCTTGCTCTTGACGGCCGGCAGCAGCACGATGATGAGCAACAGCAAGGCGGCCGCCAGCAGGCCGGCCGACAGCGGGCGCGTGACGAACACGCTCCAGTCGCCGCGCGACAGCAGCAGCGCGCGGCGCAGGTTCTCCTCCATCATCGGCCCCAGGATGAAGCCCAAGAGCAGCGGCGCGGGCTCCACGCCCAGCTTGATGAAGCTGTAGCCGATCACGCCGAAGATCGCCACCATCCAGATGTCGAAGGTGTTGTTGTTGGTCGAGAACACGCCGATCGCGCAGAACAGCACAATGGCCGGGAACAGCCAGCGGTAGGGCACGGTGAGCAGCTTGATCCACAGGCCGATCAGCGGCAGGTTCAGGATCACCAGCATGCCGTTGCCTATCCACATCGAGGCGATCAGGCCCCAGAACAGCTCGGGGTTGCTGGTCATCACCTGCGGGCCGGGCTGGATGTTGTGGATGGTCATGGCACCCACCATCAGCGCCATCACGGCGTTGGGCGGGATGCCCAGGGTCAGCAGCGGGATGAACGAGGTCTGCGAGCCGGCGTTGTTGGCCGACTCGGGCGCCGCCACGCCGCGGATGTTGCCCTTGCCGAACGGCACTTCGCCGGGCCTGAGCTTGGTCTTCTTCTCGATGGTGTAGGCCGCGAAGGCCGACAGCAGGGCGCCGCCGCCCGGCAGGATGCCCAGGGCCGAGCCCAGGGCCGTGCCGCGCAGCACGGCGGGGATCATGTTCCTGAAGTCTTCCTTGGTCGGCATCAGGCCTTCCACCTTGTCGGTGAAGACCTCGCGCTGGTCCTCGGGGTGCGAGAGGTTGGCGATGATCTCGCCGTAGCCGAACACGCCCATGGCGATGGTGATGAAGCCTATGCCGTCGGTCAGCTCGGGGATGTCGAAGCTGAAACGCGCCACGCCCGAGTTCACGTCGGTGCCGACCAGGCCCATCAGCAGGCCCAGCACGATCATCGCGATGGCCTTGAGCAGCGAGCCCGAGGCCAGCACCACGGCGCCGATCAGGCCCAGGATCATCAGCGAGAAGTACTCGGCCGGGCCGAACTTGAAGGCCACCTCGGTCAGCGGACCGGCGAAGGCCGCCAGGATCAGGGTGCCCACGCTGCCGGCGAAGAACGAGCCCAGGCCGGCGGCGGCGAGCGCCGGGCCGGCGCGGCCCTTGCGCGCCATCTGGTAGCCGTCGATCACCGTGACCACGGACGAGGATTCGCCGGGCAGGTTGACCAGAATCGCGGTGGTCGAGCCGCCGTACTGGGCGCCGTAGTAGATGCCGGCCAGCATGATCAGCGCGGCCACGGGCGGCAGCGCGTAGGTGGCGGGCAGCAGCATGGCGATGGTGGCCACCGGGCCGATACCGGGCAGCACGCCGATCAGCGTGCCCAGCAGGCAGCCGATGAAGGCATAGATCAGGTTCTGGAACGTGAAGGCGACGCCAAAACCGAGCGCGAGGTTGTTGATCAGGTCCATGGTTCTTTTTCTCTCAGCCTGCGATGAAGCTCGGCCACACAGGGAACTGCAGCTTGAGCAGCACGACGAAGGCCAGGTAGCTGCCGATGGCCAGGATGGTGGCCAGGATCAGCACTTCCTTGAGGTTGAAGCGGTCGCCGGCCAGGCTGGCGACGATGGTCAGGCCGTAGATCGCGACGATCATGCCCATGGCAGGCACGCCGATGCTGGGCAGGCCGCCGAGCAGCACGCCGAACAGCAGGTTGGCGCCGATGATGAAGCCCAGCGGCTTCCAGGCCCACTTGCCGATCTTCTCGCCGTCGGGCGTCTCCACCACCAGGGCTTCGAACATGATGAAGGCGCCCAGGATGGCCAGCAGGATGCCCAGCATCAGCGGGAAGTAGCCAGGACCCATGCGAGCGCCTTCGCCAATCGTGTAATTGGTGGCGCCCCAGGCAAACGCACCGCCCACGGCAGTGAACATCAGCCCAGAGAAAAAGTCTTTCTGACTTTTGATTTTCACGAACGATCTCCTCGAAACGATTTTTCGACTGGCGGATTTTGGAGGGAAAGCATCCCCCGCCCGATGTGGGTTCCACCTATGTCGAATGCAAGACATGTGCCACTCGGCGGAAAACCTCAGGGTTTACCCAGGTCAATCAATCGATCGGCGGCGTGGCCGTCAGCACTTCCTCGAGCGTGGTCAGGCCCTCGGCCACGCGCAGCGCGCCGGCCAGGCGCAGCGGGCGCATGCCATCGGCCAGGGCCTGCTGGCGCAGCGCCTGCACGGTGGCCCCGCCGGCGATGCACTGGCGGAAGGGCTCGCCTACGGTGAGCAGCTCGTACAGGCCCATGCGGCCCATGAAGCCCGTCATGCGGCAGTCCACGCAGCCCACGGGCTTGTAGGGCCGCCAGTCGCCGCTGAGCTTCCAGGGCCGCACGGCCTCGTCCAGCAGCTCGCGCTCGGCCGCCGCGTCGGGCTGCTTGCAACCGGGGCACAGCGTGCGCACCAGGCGCTGGGCCAGCACGCCCAGCAGCGTGGCGCCGACCAGGTAGGACGGCACGCCCAGCTCGGTCAGCCGCGTGAGGGCCGAAGGCGCGTCGTTGGTGTGCAGGGTGGAGAACACCAGGTGCCCGGTCAGGGCCGCCTGGATCGCCATCTCGGCCGTGGCCAGGTCGCGGATCTCGCCGACCATGAGGATGTCCGGGTCCTGCCGCATCAGGGCGCGCAGCCCTTCCGCGAAGCCGAAGTCCAGCTGCGGCTGCACCTGTGTCTGGTTGAAGCTGGGCTCTATCATCTCGATCGGGTCCTCCACCGTGCTGACGTTGACCTCCTCGGTGGCCAGGCGCCTGAGCGTGGAGTACAGCGTGGTGGTCTTGCCCGAGCCGGTGGGCCCGGTCACCAGGACGATGCCGTGCGGGCGCCGCACCAGCGCCTCCCAGCGCTCGGCATCGTGCGGCGAGAAGCCCAGCGCGTCCAGGTCCTTGACCGCGGTGTCGGGGTCGAAGACGCGCATCACCATCTTCTCGCCGAAGGCGGTGGGCAGGGTCGACAGGCGCATCTCGATCTCCTCGCCCCGGGGATTTCGAGTCTTGATGCGGCCATCCTGCGGCCGGCGCTTTTCCATCACGTCCATGCGGCCCAGCAGCTTGATGCGCGCCGTCATGGCGTTCATCACGCCGATCGGCAGCTGGTAGACCGGGTGCAGCACGCCGTCGATGCGGAAGCGGATCACGCCCTGCTCGCGCCGCGGCTCCAGGTGGATGTCGCTGGCGCGCTGGTCGAAGGCGTACTGCCACAGCCAGTCCACCACCTGCACCACGCCCTGGTCGTTGGCGTCGAGCTGCTTGTTGCTCCTGCCGAGCTCCACCAGCTGCTCGAAGCTGGCCGCGCCGCCCTGGCCGCCGGCGCGCTGCGCGGCGCGCACCGACTTGGCCAGGGCATAGAACTCGGCGGTGTAGCGCTGGATGTCCTGCGGACTTGCCAGCACGCGCCGCACGCTGCGGCGCGACTGGCGCTCGACCTCGGCCACCCAGTCGCTGACGAAGGGCTGGGCGGTGGCCACCACCACCTCGCCGCCGACGAACTGCACCGGCAGGATGTGGTGCCGCTCGGCATAGGGCGCGCTCATGATGTCGGCCACCTTGCCCACGTCGACCTTGAGCGGGTCTATGCGCAGGTAGGGCAGGCCCGCGCGCGTGGCCAGCCACTCGGTCAGCGCATCCAGGTCCAGCGGCTTGCCGTCGCTGGCGCGCTGCATGGCCACGCGCGCCAGGCGCAGCAGCGGGTGCTGCACGCTCTCGGCCTGCGAACAGCGCGCCACGGTGCGCCGCGCCTCCTCGATCGTCACCACGCCGTCCTCGCGCAGCCACTCGACCAGGCGGCGCCAGTCCAGCGGCCCGCTGTGGGCCTGGCCCGGCAGGGGCGGACGCGCCGCGCTCACTGGACTGGCTTTCATCGCAGCACCGGCTTGAACACGCGCAGCCACTTGGAGGCCGGCAGCTTCCAGCGCGTCTCTATGGCCTGCGCGCGCTCGAGCAGCTCGGCGCGCTTGGGGCGGCTGGCCTGGCGCTGCGCCAGCACCACGGTGTTGCCCTCGCGCGTGGGCTTGAAGGCCCACAGGGCGTCCTCGCCGAAGGCGGTGGCGATCTTCTCCAGGCTGCGCTCGTAGCTCGACGAGCGGCCGAACAGGTTGACGGTCATGCAGCCCTCCTCGGTCAACAGCGCGCGGCAGTCGGCGTAGAAGTCCTCGCTGTCGAGCACCGGCGCCGCCGCCTCGTGATCGTACAGGTCGACCTGCAGGGCATCCACCTGGCCCTGCCAGTGCGGGCTGCGCGCCACCTCGGCCGCATCGCCCAGCACCACCTGCAGGCGCGCGTCGTCGGGCGGCAGCTTGAACCAGAGCCGGCAGGCCGCGATCACCTGCGGGTTCAGCTCGATCGCGGTGGTCTTCATGCGCAGCCGCTTGCGGCAGAACTTGGTCAGCGCCGCCGCGCCCAGGCCGAGCTGCATGGCGTGGCGGCTGGCCACGCTGTCCGGCGCGACGAACAGCAGCCAGGCCATCATGCGCTGCACGTACTCCAGGTCGATGTCGAACGGCGCGTCCATGCGCATCGAGCCTTGCACCCATTCGCTGCCCAGGTGCAGGAAGCGGACGTCGCCGTAGTCGGAGAAATTGACGTCGGGCAGGGGGGCGGTCTTCTTGGTGCGGGAGGGGGAGGTCGTTCGGGCTGTGCTCATCCGGTCAGTCCATGCGCGGCAAACACTTCGCGCCAGGCGGCAAGCTTACGCGCAAAACTCCACGAGGCATTGGCCGGGCTGGTCGAGGGCAGCTTGTAGACCGGCAGGGGCTGGGCGCCTTGGGGCGGCCCGGCGGCGCTCAAACTCCGCACCACGAGCGGCGCGTGCTTGAAGCTCTCGCCGCCGTTGTGGGCGATGGCCTGAAGGCGCGGGCAGCGCGCCTTCAGGCTGGCGAAATCGTTCACCTCGGCATGGCGGATGCGGCTGTCCAGACTGCCTTCGCGCTCGCAGCTCGCGTACACGTCCCACAGGCCCAGGCCGCGCGCGAGCAGCCAGGCGATGCGCTGCTCGTAGCCGTCCGCTGGACAGGCATGCTCGGGCCAGATGGCCTGCAGGATCTTCCAGAAATGGTTCTGCGGGTGCGCGTAGTACTGCTGCGCGGCCAGCGAGGCCACGCTGGGGAAGCTGCCGAGCACCAGCACCACGGTCCGCTCGGACACGCGCGGCGGCAGGCCGGTCAGGCGTTCGGGGCAGACGGCGGGAGGGGTGTCGGCAGGCATCGGGTGCGAGTGAAACCGGCGATTGTGGCCGAACCGCCGCACGCTCCGGGGAAGGCGCAGGCTCAGGCGCCCGAGCCTGCGAGCCCCCGCAGCCGGGGCAAGGCCGCCAGGGCATTGGCCGTGGTCGCCTGCGCCAGTTCCTCCACCGCCATGCCGCGCAGCTGCGCCAGCTCGGCCGCGATGCGCGGCAACTCGCCCGGTTCGTTGCGGCCCTGCGGCCGGCCCGCCGCGCGCTGTTCGGCCGGCGTGTAGAGCCAGTGCGGCGGCATGTCGGGCGCGTCGGTCTCGAGCACCAGGGCGTCCAGCGGCAGCTCGGCAGCCAGGCGGCGCAGCTGCAGCGCGCGCTGGTAGGTCAGGGCGCCGCCAAAGCCCAGCTTGAAGCCCAGCGCCAGGAAGGCGCGCGCCTGCTGCAGGCTGCCGTTGAAGGCGTGGGCGATGCCGCCGCTCACCCCCACCTCGCGCAGCCCCTTGAGCAGCTGGTCGGCCGAGCGGCGCACATGCAGCAGCACCGGCAGGCCATGCTTGCGCGCCAGCTTGAGCTGCTCGCGGTAAAAGAAATCCTGCCGCTCGCGCGCCTCGCCCTGGGCCAGCTCGGGCACGAAGTAGTCGAGGCCGATCTCGCCCACGGCGACCAGGCGGGGGTCGGCCCGGTGCTGCGCCAGCTCGGCGTCCAGCGCCGCCAGGTCGGCCTCGCCAGCCTGGGCCACGTACAGCGGGTGTATGCCCAGGGCATAGGCGTCGCCCAGGCGCTGCGCGAGCGCGCGCAGCGCGCCGAAGTGGGCGACCGCTACCGCGGGCAGCACGCACAGGCCCACCTGGCGCGCCGCCGCGCGCGCCCGCACGGCCTCGACGTCGCCCGCGAACTCGGCCGCGTCGAGGTGGCAATGGGTGTCTATCCAGACCGTCATGGCGCGATGATGCCGCAAGCGCCGCGCCGCGCGTGCACAAAGCGGCGAACCGTGCTACCGTGAGGTTTCCATCATCGTGCTGCAGGTGAGGCATGCGGAAAACTGCGCTTTACAGCCGCTCGGGTGCCGGCGCGCCCCCGCCGCCGCTTGCGCCGGCGCAGCCGCCTGCCGCAGTCGAGGAGGCCGCGGCGGACCCGCCCATGCCGGCCGCGCCGCGGCGCCGCATCCGCCTGCCGCAGCAGCCACGCGCGCTCTGGGCCCTGATCGCCCTGCTGTCGCTGGCCCTGGCGCTCGCCCTGGCCGCGGCGCTGCGCCCGATGCCGCGCCTGACCCAGGCCCAGATCGACGCCGCGGTGCGCCACAGCCTGGAGCAGCACCCCCTGCCCTCGCCCGCCACCCGGGCGGCCGAGGCCGTGCGCCCCTCGGTGGTGCGCGTGACCGGCTACCAGCGCGAGCGCGAGGGCCAGCAGGACAAGGAGACCGAGCGCGGCGTGGGCACGGGCGTGGTGATCGTGGACACCGGCGTGATCCTGACCAACCTGCATGTGGTGCAGGGCGCGGACAGCGTCAAGGTGATGTTCGCCGACGGGCTGGAGGCCACGGCCTCGGTCACCGGCCTGCAGACCGAGAACGACCTGGCCGTGCTGCAGGCGCACAAGATCCCGGACGACCTGCACGCCGCCACCCTGCGCGGCACCGGCGGCCTGCTGCCCGGCGACCAGGTGGTGGCGGTGGGCTTTCCCTTCGGCATCGGCCCCTCGGTCTCGGCCGGCGTGGTCTCGGGCCTGCAGCGCACCTTCCGCTCGCCGGTCACCCAGCAGCGCATGAGCAACCTGATCCAGTTCGACGCGGCGGCCAACCCCGGCAACTCGGGTGGCCCGCTGGTCACCATGGAAGGCGAGGTGGTGGGCATCGTCACCGCCATCCTCAACCCCACGCCCGCACGCACCTTCATCGGCATCGGCTTCGCCGTGCCGATCGAGAACGCCGCCTCGGCCGTGGGCATGCATCCGTTCTGAACAGAGGAGAGAGCGCATGGACCAGGCCCCCACCCGCAGCCCGACCGGCGAACTGATGGAGCAGATCCTCTACGAAGTCAAGCGCGTGGTGGTCGGCCAGGACCGCTTCCTCGAGCGCGTCATGGTCGCCATGCTGGCCCAGGGCCACCTGCTGGTCGAAGGCGTGCCGGGCCTGGCCAAGACGCTGACCGTCAAGACCCTGGCGCAGACGGTGCAAGGCCATTTCCGGCGCATCCAGTTCACGCCCGACCTGGTGCCGGCCGACCTGGTGGGCACGCGGGTCTACAACCAGAAGACCGGCGAGTTCAGCACTTCGCTGGGCCCGGTGTTCACCAACCTGCTGCTGGCCGACGAGATCAACCGCGCGCCGGCCAAGGTGCAGAGCGCCCTGCTCGAGGTGATGCAGGAGCGCCAGGTCACCATCGCCGGCCAGACCCACCATGTGCCCGAGCCCTTCCTGGTCATGGCCACGCAGAACCCGATCGAGACCGAGGGCACCTACCCCCTGCCCGAGGCCCAGGTGGACCGCTTCATGATGAAGGTGCTGGTCGGCTACCCCAGCGACGAGGAGGAATTCGTCATCGTGCAGCGCGTCACCGGCCCGGCCGTCCAGGTCAACGCGGTCGCCACCACCGAGCAGCTGGCCGCGCTGCAGGCCGAGTGCCGGCGCATCTACGTCGACCCTTCCCTGGTGCAGTACGCGGTGCGCCTGGTGGCCGCCACACGCGCGCCGGACAAGGCCGGCCTCAAGGAGCTGGCGCGCTTCATCACCTTCGGCGCCAGCCCACGCGCCACCATCCACCTGACCGAGGGCGCGCGCGCCCTGGCCCTGCTGCGCGGGCGCGGCTACGTGCTGCCCGAGGACATGAGCGACCTCGCGCCCGACGTGCTGCGCCACCGTCTGGTGCTGTCCTACGAGGCGCTGTCCGAAGGCCTGTCGGCCGACACCCTGGTCGGCAAGCTCATGGCCCGCGTGCCCGCCCCACCGAAGCCGCTGGAACATGAAAAGCTCGCCGCATGAACCAGAGAAGCCGGCGGCCCCGGAGGCCGTGGCCGGACGGGCCGAGCAGGTGCTGCGCCGCCTCGAGTGGACCGTCATCCGCCGGCTGGACGGCCTGCTGCAGGGCGACTACCGCACGCTGATGCGCGGCGCCGGCCTGGACCTGGCCGACCTGCGTGAATACCAGCACCACGACGACGTGCGCCATATCGACTGGAACGTCACCGCGCGGCTGCAGCAGACCCATGTGCGCGTCTACACCGAGGATCGCGAGATGACGGCCTGGTTCCTGCTGGACCTCAGCCCCTCGGTGGACTTCGGCTCGGGCGCCAGCGCCAAGCGCGAGGTCTCGGCCGGCTTCGTCGCCGTGCTGGCGCGCCTGCTCACGCGCCACGGCAACCGCGTCGGCGCCCTGCTCTACGGCTCAGGGGTGGAGGCGGTGATCCCGGCGCGCAGCGGGCGCCGCCATGTGCTGCACCTGCTGCACCGCATGCAGGCCTGCGGCAGCGAAGACACCGCGCAAGGCCAGACCAGGCTGGCCGAGCTGCTGCAGGCCGCGGCCCATGCCATGCACCGGCGCGCCACCGTGTTCGTGGTGTCCGACTTCATCAGCGAGCCTGGCTGGGAACGGCCACTGGCCCAGCTCGCGCTGCGCCACGAGGTGGTGGCGGTGCGCCTGCTCGATCCGCTGGAGCTCGAGCTGCCCGATCTCGGCCTGGTCCCGCTGCGCGACGCCGAGACCGGCGAGCAACTGCTGGTCGACACGCACGACGCGGGCTTCAGGCGCCGCTTCGCGCGCATCGCGGCGCAACGCGAGGCCGATCTGCGCCAGGCGCTGGCCCAGGCCGGCGTGGACACGCTGGAGCTGTCCACCAGCGACGACCTGGTCGAGGCCGTGGTGCGCTTTGTCGAACTGCGCCGCCAGCGTCAGCGCCTGGCGACAGGCGGCCTGCCAGGCCACCTGCGCCACCCCGCTGCCACCCCGGGAGTGCGCCCATGAACTTCCTCTGGCCCCAATTCCTGTGGCTGCAGCTGGCGTTGCCGCTTTTGGTGCTGCTCTACGCCTGGCTGCTGCACCGCCGCAAGAAGCTGGCGCTGCGCTACGCCAGCCTGTCCATCGTCAAGCAGGCCCTGGGCAAGGGGCCCGGCCTGCGCCGCCACATCCCGCCGCTGCTGTGGCTGCTGGCCCTGGCCGCCATGCTGCTGGCCGCCGCACGCCCCCTGGCGGTGGTAACCCTGCCCTCGCAGCAGGAGACCATCATCCTGGCCATCGACGTGTCGGGCAGCATGCGCGCCACCGACGTGCAGCCCAACCGCCTGGTGGCCGCGCAGAACGCGGCCAAGGCCTTCCTGGCCGAGCTGCCGCGCGCCGTGAAGGTCGGCGTCGTGTCCTTTGCCGGCACGGCCTCGCTGGTGCAGGCCCCGACCACCAACCGCGAGGACCTGGTGTCGGCGATCGACCGCTTCCAGCTGCAGCGCGGCACGGCGATCGGCAACGGCATCGTGGTCTCGCTGGCCACCCTGTTCCCCGACGCCGGCATCGACCTGGGCCAGCTCACCTACGGCGGCGGCCAGCGCCTGCGCGGCATCGCGATCGACCAGCCGGCCAACGACCCCAAGCCCTTCACCCCGGTCGCGCCCGGCTCCTACAGCTCGGCCGCCATCATCCTGCTGACCGACGGCCAGCGCACCACCGGCGTGGACTCGCTGGAAGCCGCCAAGATGGCCGCCGACCGCGGCGTGCGCGTCTACACCGTGGGCATAGGCACGGTGGACGGCGAGACCATAGGCTTCGAGGGCTGGTCCATGCGCGTGCGGCTGGACGAGGAAACCCTCAAGGCCATCGCCAAGCAGACCCAGGCCGACTACTTCTACGCCGGCAGCGCGGCGGACCTCAAGAAGGTCTACGAGACCCTGGGCTCGCGTCTCACGGTCGAGAAGAAGGAGACCGAGATCTCGGCCCTGCTGGCGATGGCCGCGGCCCTGCTGTCGGTGCTGGCGGCCGGGCTCTCGCTGTGGTGGTTCGGCCGCATCGCCTGAGCCCTGGTTCAGGCGGCGTCGAGCAGCTCCAGCGTCCTCGGGTCGGCGGCCCCGCCGAAATATTTCTCGAGTGCCTGGCGGAACGCCGGCTCCTCGGGCGCCACGGCGGCGAACAGCGTCATGCAGGAGCGGAACTTGAGCTCGTCGACGCCACCGAAGATCTGGTGCGCCGTGCGACCCTGCACCCCCAGCACGAGTTCGGTGCAGTCCTTGAGGCGCTGGCCCAGCAGGGGGTGGCGCCAGTAGGCCGCGGCCTCGGCGCGCGAGGCCAGGCCGTAGTAATGCGCCGTGGCGCTGCGGCCCAGGGCCCTGAGCTGCGGGAACACAAACCACATCCAGTGGCTGGCCTTGGCGCCGGCCGCCAGCTCGGCGCACACCTGCGCGTAGACCGGGTCTTGCGCGGTGACGAAGCGCTGCAGGTCGTAAGGGTCTTGCATGGCATCGCTCCTTGTCCCAAGAGCCGCTCCCTAGGCCCTATTGTGCCCAGGACTTGCCCAGGTCCGCGCCGCGCAGCAGCTGCGCCAGCTCGGCGGCCTGCAGCACCCGGATGCCGTTCGCCTTGGCAAAGGCGCCGGCCTGGGGCGTGACCTCGCCCAGCGCGATGCACAGGCCCTCGCGCGCCTCGGCGCGCGCCATGGCGGCCCGCAGTTCGCGCAGCGCCTCCACGCCCAGGCTGGCCGCCTTCCAGCGCTTGCAGCTCACCAGCGTGGCCACGCCGGCCTTGCTCAGCGCGAAGTCGGCCCCGCCCTCGCGCCGCGTGACCTCGTAACCCTCGCCGCGCCAGGCCTGCTCCAGCTGCAGGGCAAATTCGCGCCAGCCCATGGCGCCCGTCGCGGCCAGGGTCTGCTGCACGCGCGCCGCGCTGGGCGCGCGCCACTGCCGGCGCGCCGCCAGCACCGCGATCACCAGGAAGGGGAAGGCGCCCATGATGCCGAACGGCGCCAGGTCCGGCGGCAGGGCCAGCCGCGCGGCCAGCGCGATCGCCGCCGCGATCGCCAGGCTGATCCACCAGGACGAGCGCAGCAGGATGGCGAACAGCGAGTTCTCGGACATGCGGAACTTCATGCGCCCGCTCCCGTGGGCTGGGCCTGGCCCAGGCGGCCCTGATCGAGCCGCAGCTGGCGGCCGCAGCGCGCCGCCAGCGTCTCGTCGTGCGTGACCAGCACGAAGGCCGTGCCGTGCTCGCGCGCCAGGCGCAGCATGAGCTGGAACACGCCATCGGCCGTGGCGCGGTCCAGGTTGCCCGTGGGCTCGTCGGCCAGCACGCAGGCCGGCTGCGTGACCAGGGCGCGCGCGATCGCCACGCGCTGGCGCTCGCCGCCCGACAGCTCGGCCGGCCGGTGCTGCAGCCGGCCCTCGAGGCCGACCTGGGCCAGCATGCGCGCGGCCTGCTGCGCCGCCTGCTCGCGCGGCATGCGCCGGATCCACAGCGGCATGGCCACGTTGTCCAGCGCGCTGAACTCGGGCAGCAGGTGGTGGAACTGGTAGACGAAGCCCAGGTGGCGGTTGCGCAGCCGGCCCTGCTGCGCCGGCGAGAGACTGGAGAGCTGCTGGCCCTGCAGCTGCACCTGGCCGCTGCTGGGCGCATCGAGCCCGCCCAGCAGGTGCAAAAGCGTGCTCTTGCCCGAGCCCGAGGCGCCGACGATGGCCAGGGTCTCGCCCGCGTGCACCTGCAGGTCCACGCCGCGCAGCACGCTCACGTCCAGCGGGCCTTCGGTGAAGCGCTTGGCGAGCTGGGTGGCGCTCAGCACCACGCCGCCTCCGCCCTCACCCCGGCCCTCTCCCAGGGGGAGAGGGGGCGAAGAAAGCTCATTCATAGCGCAGCGCCTCCGCCGGGTTGACGCGGCTGGCGCGCCAGCTCGGGTAGAGGGTGGCCACGAAGGCCAGGACCAGCGAGATCACCGCGATGGGCAGGATGTCGCTGCGCTGCGGGTCGCTGGGCATGCGGCTGATCAGGTAGATGTCCTTGGGCAGGAAGCTGGCCTGCAGCAGCTGCTCCAGCCAGGGCACGATCAGGTCGATGTTGTAGGCGATGGCGAGACCCAGCAGCAGGCCGGCCAGGGTGCCGATCACGCCCACCATGGCGCCCTGCACCACGAACACGCCCATGATGCTGCGCGGGCTGGCGCCCAGGGTGCGCAGGATGGCGATGTCGGCGCGCTTGTCGGTCACCGTCATGACCAGGGTGGAGACCAGGTTGAAGGCCGCCACGGCGACGATCAGCGTGAGGATGATGAACATCATGCGCTTTTCCAGCTGCACGGCGGCGAACCAGGTGCGGTTCTGGCGCGTCCAGTCGCGGATCAGGAGCTCGCCGCTCAGGCTGCCGGCCAGCTCGGCCGCCACCTCGCGCGCCTGGTGCAGGTCGCGGATCTTCAGGCGTATGCCGGTCGGGCCCTCGAGGCGGAAGATCCGGGCCGCGTCCTCCTGGTGCAGCAGCACCAGGGCCGAGTCGTACTCGTAATGGCCCGAGTTGAAGGTGCCGACCACCGTCATCTGCTTGAGCCGCGGCACCACGCCGGCCGGCGTGATCTGTCCGCTGGGCGCGATCAGGGTCACCGCGTCGCCCTCGCGCACCCCCAGGCTGCGCGCCAGGTCGACGCCCAGCACCACGCCGAAGCCGCCCGGCACGAGATTCTTGAGGCCGGTGTTCTTGAGCTCCACCGCCAGGTCGGTCACGCCCGGCTCCAGCGCCGGGTTGATGCCGCGCACCAGGGCGCCCTTCATGTCCTCGCCGCGCGCCAGCAGGGCCTGGGCCGCGATGAAGGGCGCGGCGCCGATCACGTTGGGGTTGCGCCGCACCTCGTGCAGGGTCTTGTCCGGGTCGGGCAGGGCCTGGCCGCCGGGCGCGAAGATCTCGATGTGCGAGACCACGCCCAGCATGCGGTCGCGCACCTCCTTCTGGAAGCCGTTCATCACGCTGAGCACGATGATCAGCGCCGCCACGCCCAGCGAGATGCCCAGCATGGACACGCCCGAGATGAACGAGATGAAGCCGTTGCGCCGCGTGGCCCGGCCCGCGCGCGTGTAGCGCCAGCCCAGGATCAGTTCGTAGGGAATTTGCATCGCGCTGCGAGAGTTGGAGACAGGCCGATTGTGGCATCCCGGACAATAGCGGCATGCCGGACACCCCCCACCTGCTGATCCCCTACGCCGCCAGCCACTCCCCCGCCGGCCGCGCCGCCCTCGAGAGCCTGCGCCTGCCCAACCTGGAGCGGCTGCTGGCGCGGCTGGCGCCGGGCGAGACCCTGGCCGACGACCCCGAGGACGCGCACCCGCTGGCGCTGCCGCACGAGCGCGTGCTGGCGCGCGCCCTGGGCCTGGACGAGCGGCCCGGCCACACGCCCTGGGCCGCGCAGCAGCTGCTGGCCAGCGGCGGCCAGCCCGGCAGCGAGGCCTGGGCCTGGATCACGCCCTGCCACTGGCAGGTCGGCATGGACAGCGTGACGCTGGCCGACCCCGCCGCCCTGCAGCTGGACGAGGCCGAGGCCCACGCCCTGTTCGCGGCGATGGCGCCATATTTCGCCGAGGACGGCCTGGCCCTGCAGTTCCAGAGCCCCGGGCGCTGGCTGGCGCGCGGCGAGCTGCTGCGCGAGCTGCCCACGGCCTCGCTGGACCGCGTGATCGGCCAGAACGTCAAGCCCTGGCTGCCCGCCACGCGCGCGGCCCGGCCGCTGCAGCGCCTGCAAAGCGAGATGCAGATGCTGCTCTACACCCACCCGGTCAACGAGGCGCGCGCGGCGCGCGGCCTGGCCGCCGTCAACGCCTTCTGGATCAGCGGCGCCGGCGCCCTGCCCGCCGAGGCCGTTGCGCCGCCGCCCGGCGCCGCCCCCATCGTTCCCGAAGACCTGCGCGAAGCCGCGCTGCGCGAGAACTGGCCCGCCTGGGCCCAAGCCTGGCAGCGCATCGACGGCCAGGAATGCGCCCAGCTGCTGGCCACCCTGGAACGCAGCGGCCTGGCCCGGCTGACCCTGGCCAGCGAGCACCGCGCGCGCAGCTTCGGGGCCGGCCAAGCCGGCCTGGTCACCCGCCTTACTGCCCTGCTGCGCCGCCCCAGCGCCGCCAGCGTTCTTGCCCTGCTATGAAGATTCTTGCCCGAGACATCCCGCCCCGCGCCGCCTGGATCCTGGAACAGGCCGGCATCCACCCCCTGCTCGCGCGCCTCTATGCCGCGCGCGGCGTGACCAGCACCGACGAGCTCGACGACGGCCTGGCGCGCCTGCTGCCGCCGACCGCGCTCAAGGGCGCGCGCGAGGCCGCCCAGCTGCTGGCCGACGCCATCGCCGCCGACAAGCGGCTGTGCATCGTGGCCGACTACGACTGCGACGGCGCCACCGCCTGCGCCGTGGGCCTGCGCGGCCTGCGCCTGCTCGGCGCCAAGCAGGTGAGCTACCTGGTGCCCGACCGCGTGGTCGACGGCTACGGCCTCACGCCGCCCATCGCGCGGCGCGTCAAGGACAGCGGCGCCGACCTACTGATCACCGTGGACAACGGCATCGCCAGCGTGGCGGGCGTCGCCGAGGCGCGCGCCCTGGGCCTGGCCGTGCTGGTGACCGACCACCACCTGCCGGGCCCCGAGCTGCCCGAGGCCGAGGTCATCGTCAACCCCAACCAGCCCGGCTGCGGCTTCGAAAGCAAAAGCATCGCCGGCGTGGGCGTGATGTTCTACGTGCTGCTGGCCCTGCGCGCCGAGCTGCGCCAGCGCGGACTGTTCGACGCCGCCAGCCAACCCAAGCTCGACGCCCTGCTGCCCCTGGTCGCGCTCGGCACCGTGGCCGACGTGGTGAAACTCGACGCCAACAACCGCCGCCTGGTCGCCCAGGGCCTCAAGCGCGTGCGCACCGGCGCCCTGCCGCCCGGCATGGGCGCGCTGTTCGCCGCCGCCGGCCGCCAGGCGCGCAGCGCCACCACCTTCGACTTCGGCTTCGCCCTGGGCCCGCGCATCAACGCCGCCGGCCGCCTGGCCGACATGACCCTGGGCATCGAATGCCTGCTGACCGACGACGCGGCGCGCGCCGACGAGCTCGCCAAGACGCTGGACGGCATCAACCGCGAGCGACGCGAGATCGAGGGCGGCATGCGCGAGCAGGCCATGATGATCGCCGAGTCGCTGTTCGACGAGGGCGACGAGCCGCCGCCCGCGATCTGCGTGTTCGACCCCGACTTCCACGAGGGCGTGGTCGGCATCGTGGCCTCGCGCATCAAGGACAAGCTGCACCGCCCCAGCTTCGTGTTCGCGGCCAGCCAGGCGCCGGGCAAGGAGCACGAGCTCAAGGGCTCGGGCCGCTCCATCCCCGGCTTTCACCTGCGCGACGCGCTGGACCTGGTGGCCAAGCGCCACCCCGGCGTGCTGCTGCGCTTCGGCGGCCACGCCATGGCCGCCGGCTGCACCGTGGCCGAGGAGCATTTCGACACTTTCGAGCAGGCGCTGAGCCAGGTGGCCCAGGAATGGCTGGACGCCGCCACGCTGACGCGCCGCCTGGACACCGACGGCCCGCTCGCGCCCGAGTACCGCCGCCCCGACCTGGTCGACACCCTGCACCGCGAGGTCTGGGGCCAGGGCTTCGCTCCGCCCGTGTTCAGCGAGGAGGTCGAGGTGCTGAGCCAGCGCCTGGTCGGCGAGAAGCACCTGGCGCTCAAGCTCAAGCACCAGGGCCAGCCCGTGGACGGCATCTGGTTCGGCCACACCGAACCCCTGCCCGCGCGCGTCAAGCTCGCCTTCCGGCTCGACGCGGACGAATGGCAGGGGGTGAGGCGGGTGAGGTTTCTGGTGGAGGGGGCGGAGGTTTGAGGGGGCTGAGCCCATCGCTGGCTTCGTGCTCAACGGGGCTTGGTCATCGAGGCTGACTGGCGGCGGTCGAAATGTGTCCGGTCCGACCGTTCGCTGTCAAGAAGACCGGCTGTTCGTCTGTGCAAAGGAACGGCCACGACCGGTCCGTCACTTAGCGATCACCGAGGTCTGATTCAAGACCGAAAGCGGTCGGTTAAGTCATCTGGCGTGATGGCTCAAGTTCCGCAATGGCCAGCGGGTTATGAGTTGTCAGCAGGATGTGGCTTGTCTCTTCTTGCCTCGTGCCGTTGGCGATGAATTGCTTCAAGTACGAGATGTAGTCCACGCTCCAGCGCGGATTCAAATGCGTATCTGGCTCATCCAGCAAAAACAGGCTTTCATCCTCGGCGGTAAAGCGCAGCAACCCTAACACGGTCAGCAACTGCTGTTCACCCTCGCTGAGCTCGCGGAACGTCACGCTGCCATCGTTTTTCTTGAGGCGCACGCGGATGCGCACCTCCTCGATCAGCTCGGAGACGTAGGTGCTCTCCAGATCACGGAAAAACTGCGCAGGTGATTGGTTGCCTACCAAACGCCGCAGAGCGGCGATGTCCTTCACGTACAGGTATTTGAACTGAAGCCTTGTCTTGTTCCAGATCGAAGTGGGCACCTGGCGACTGATGTCGACCGGCGCCAAAGCAATGTCATAAAGGCGGGACAAGAAATCACGCACCACGCCGCGCGCATTCCAGAAGCGCGGGTCGCCATTGGCAGCCTTTGACTTCCACGGCGGTTGGCGCAGTACGAACAGCACAGATTCGATGCCCTCGTCCGGATCAAGGCCGAGGTGGTCATCGAGGAATATGCAGTCAGCCGTGATGATTGCTGAAGGTTGATCGGCGGGATAAACATCCGCATCACCTGGCGGCTCGCCCATCTTTGTAACCAATACATCGCCTGCGGCGACACTGTGAGCACTCAACTCGATGGCTTTCTCTGGGTTCACGTATTTGGTGTGCTCTCCGCCGTACTTACCTGACCGAATATTGCGAACGAAGACCAAAGGCACGCCAAAATCGCGGTAGTCCGGAACTTTGAGATTGCTACCAAATGGGCCTATCGCAAGGCTGTATCGCTCGTCGGATGCGATCTGCTCAATACTCGCCCACACCCACCCCTCGGGCAACCCTGGCAAACCGGTGGTATCCGGCTGCACTGGCTCGGAGTACTTCTTCTGCCAGTCCTTGGGCGGGGCTTTACCTTGCTCCTTGAACTTGGCGAGCTGCTTGGTTTCCCAGCGAGCACGGCGTTCGATGAGGATGCGGTCCAGCAGTTGCGCGCCGGTCGGTGAACTTGCGGGCATCATCTGGCGGCGTATAGGCCATGAATTCCTGATGGGCCTGTTTGCCGAGATTGCGGGTATCGACCAGAAACAGGATGCGCTTGGCGCCGCCGAACTTGAGCAGGCGATAGACCGAGGTGATCGCCGTGAAGGTCTTGCCGGCGCCAGTGGCCATGTGCACAAGGGCGCGGGGTTTGTTCAGCGCAAGAGACTTCTCCAACCCGGTGACGGCGCTGATCTGGCAATCCCGCAGGTTCTTTTCAGGAAGCGCGGGCATTTGCTCGGCCAAGCGGCGGCGCAGCGTGTCAGGCTGCGCGAGCCAGGAGGCCAGCGTTTCCGGCTTGAAGAAGTGGAAAATTTCGCGCGAACGCGGCGCGGGGTCGGCGTTGTCGGTGAAGCGGATGATCTGGCCCGTGGCCTCGAACAGGAAGCGCAGGGGCGTGTTGTCTTTGCGCCATTTCAGATTGGCGGTGGCGTAGCGCTCGGTCTGGGCTTCCGTCGCGGTCAGGTTTTCGCCAGCGCTGTCCTTCTTGGCTTCAATCACGCCCACCGCATGGCGGTTGACGAACAGCACGTAGTCGGCCGGGCCACTGTCGGTGGGGTATTCGCGCACGGCCACGCCTACACCTGCCGACAGGTTAAGCTGTTTCATGTCCTGGATGATCCAGCCGGCCTGTTCCAGCTTTTGGTCGATCAGTTGGCGCGCCTTGGTTTCTGGCGTCATGCGTCTTCCCCCCTCGCTTCGGGCGAGTCTACCGCCCACGACGCTTTGTGAAATTCCGATACAACCCTTTGATTTATTGAGCTTTCGAGGGCGTATCGCCCACCTTCTATCGCCCAGCTATCGCCGATATGGCGTAAATTGTCCGATAGCGCGCGTGGCCTGACGCTTTGGCCCAGGTACGGGCTGCGAGCCAAAGAAAAATCGTTGACGTGACAGTGAGTTAGCTGGCTGACGGCTCTATTTGGCGCACTGCTTTGGCTCACACTTGGCGGATAGGCGCGGTTTTGAGCCAAGTCAGGGAAGGCGATAACGTGTGCCACTTCGCACCCCCTCCTGAGACAGCTTGCCGTCTTTCACCAGTTGTTCAACCGCGCGGCGCACGCGTGAGCGCGGGATTTCCAGACCGATCCGCTGGTGGATGTCGCCGATTTTGGTGCCCGGATAGCGGCCTACGTCTTCCACGATCAAGGCATGGAGACGATGCGGCTCGATGCGCTTGAGGGTGGTTTCGCCAGTGAAGTTGAGGCTGCGCAGCAGGCCAGGATCAACAAAATAGCGCGTAGCCTGCGTGCGTCCTGCGCTCTGCAGCAGATGCCAGTCGAGCAGACGTTTGAGCCAAGGCTGCAACGCTTCGACTGACGGCAGTTCGAGGACGACCGCCAGCTCGCGTGCTGTCAGCGCATCGTGCTGCGCCAGCAGGCCCAGGGCGATGCGCTCGCGCTGGGTGAGCTGGTAGGTCTGATCTGCCTTGGCAATGAAGTCGATGACTTCGGGCTTGAGGATGCGCCGGCGTACCGTGACCTGCACGCGGTCGTGCGTCTCGATCAGCTCCGGCGCGGGGCGCCCTTGTGACAGCAGCACCTCGAAGATCTTGTCGAAACCGCTGCCTTCACGTTCCATCAGCTTCAGGTCGTGGAACAGGCGGGCAAGGTGTTCGTTGCGACGCACAGTGGTGTGCAGCACATTCTGCGGCGTGACGCCCAGCGGCAGCGGGCCGGGGTTGACCACTTCCAGCCTGTCCGGGTGCAGGTTCAGGAAGATGTCGCCGCGCTGGGTGTAGGGGCGATGGACCAGCGCGTTGACCAGGAGCTCACGCACCACCACCTCGTCAAAGGCCGGCACGTTCTGGCGGTACAGGCCATCAGGCAGTTCGTAGCGCTCGCGGAAGTCGGGCACCTCAAGCCAGACCGCCTCGATCAGCTCCATCGGGCTTTGCGTGTGGTCGTCCCACACCAGCTTGTTCACCTTCTGGCCGTGATCGTCGTACTTGATGAACTGGATGACCGGTGCCGTGGTCAGTTGGGCGCGGTGATGCTGGCGGCCAAGGCAAAGAACGCCCAGATTGGTGAGGGTGCTGCCTTGCGCGAGCTGATAGTGGTCGAGCAGCTCATCGTTGGTCTTTTCCTTGACCGAGGCTTTGACGCGATCCGATGCGCGCAAAGCTTGCAGAAGCTTGTCGCGTTTGGCGGCATCTGCCTCGACGCGAGGGATATGCAGGGTGGTCTGCGTTTCCCACGGCAGCGCGGAACGCTCGCTGGCCAGCCGCATTACGTCGTCGCCCGTGACGGGCTTGCTCTGATCGGCCACGCGCAGAAAGTAGCGGCCATCGGTGGTGGACGCCACGGCCATCGCGCGGGGAATGCGCAAATCGATGTATTGGCCGCCATTGGAGGCGGTGACGACATCAGGCAGCACGGCAACGTTGACGGTGCGCTCTGCCAGCTTGCGCCGAAGGGTGTCGGGCAGATCGGCGGGGACTTGTTGACCGGCTGGCGGCGCATCCTGCCCCTCCTCGATGCCAAGCAGCAGCCGACCGCCCGTTGCATTGGCAAAGGCGATGCAATCCTTGGCGATTTCGTTCCAGTCCGCCGTCTTGCCGGTCACGGCCCGCAAGGACTTCTGGTCGAGGAGTTGTCCTTCCAGGCTCACGCGATCCCTCCCCTGCTGTACTTCATTTTTGTTCGCCCCCGCTCTCCGGCTCGTCGTCGGCCCCGCCCACGCGCACCCATTCATCGACCTCGGAGAGCTGGAATTTCCACAGTCGCCCCACGCGGTGCGCAGGCAAGCCCTTTCGATCGATCCAGCGGTAGATCGAGTCGCGCGTCACGCCCAAGTGTTCGGCAATCTGCTCGACGGACACCCACGGTTCACTCATGACGGCACTCCGGATGACGATGATCGGATCGCATAAAGTCGTAATCAGTGGCAAAGGATGTAATTTATCAGGTACGGTCCGGACCAGCCACTGCCCCCGGTCGGTGGGCAGGCTGGCGGGCCAGGCATTAGCCGAACACCTTGGTGTTTCCAAGTTCCACGCGCAGCCAAGTCCCCGCGACGCCTGGCTTGGTATCGACTTGCCAGACGAGGTCCAGGCCCACCGTCCATTGGGTGAACGGATAGGCTTCGAGCCTCAATTCGACGAGCTCGCCAGATGCCAGCTCGTCGGCCACCAGCCGTCGCGGCACCGCGGCCCACCCCAGTCCGCCCTTCAGTAGCTCCAGCAGCGCAAGCTCGCTGTGCACCAGCCATTGGCGCGGCGACTTCAGGTACTCGCTGGTCGTCACCCTTCGCGACTGCGCCGCCATCGAGAGTTTCATGTGGTCGGCAAGGTGCGCGAACGACACCGATGCAATCGCACCCAGCGGATGATCGGCCCGCACGACGTTCACCAGCGTGAC
The DNA here is from genome assembly GCF_005503345.1 of Ramlibacter sp. 2FC. Lineage (NCBI taxonomy): Bacteria > Pseudomonadati > Pseudomonadota > Betaproteobacteria > Burkholderiales > Comamonadaceae > Ramlibacter > Ramlibacter sp. 2FC. Next base: position 20,723 of record NZ_SCMM01000020.1, on the reverse strand, counting down.
TTCGCCCAGACGGCGGAAGCCAATGCCTGCCGGGTAGTCGGGCTGAGGGCAGCCCAGTCCGAGCGCAGCCTCTCCGGCCAGGATCATCTCGGCCAAGGGCGTGCTCAGCGGCTGCAGAATCTCGACCTGGACCATTGGGAACCGAGCCGCGAAGCGCGAAAGCGTCGGCGCGATGACGCCATAGGGGCATGCGTCTTCCATCGCGATCGCGACACGCGGCTCGCACAGGCCTGTCAGCGCATTGGCGCGATCCAGCAACGTGTCGCGATGCGACAGGATCGCATCGACTTCGGCCAGAAGCGCCGTGCCGGCATGCGTGAGCACTGGATAGCGCGCACCTCGGTCGAAGAGTTCGACGCCCAGGTCGATCTCGAGCTCTGCAATGGCCGTGCTGATCGCCGACTGCGACTTGCCGAGCTTCCTCGCCGTGGCCGAGAAGGACCGCTCCCGCGCTGCCGCCGCAAAGACTTCGAGTTGCTCCAACGAGGGGCGCACGACAACCTATCTGGATTTTCGATGGAATCTGATTTTACGCAGGCAGCTCGGCCTCGCAGAATCTGCCGCATCCAAGAGGACAGTATCCATGGCACCCCAGATCCTTTGCGCCAAGTTCGTTCTACCCATGACGGCCAACAACCGCCTGATCGAAGAAGGCGCCGTGCTGGTCGGCGCCGACGGCCGGATCGAGCAGGTCGACGCAGCGCACATCGTGCTGGCCACCCATCCCCGCGTCGCGGTCAAGCGCTATGACGACACGCTTCTGATGCCCGGCCTCATCAACACGCACGCCCATTCGGGGCTGCTGCGCGGCACCGCGGAAGGGCTGCCGGTCTGGGATTGGCTGCAGCAGTTCATCGACCCGATGCATCGCGTGCTGAACGCCCGGGAAGCAGCGCTGGCCTCGCAGCTGTGCTACGCCGAAGCTCTGCTGTCGGGCACGACGACGATCGTCGACATGTGGCGCTACATGGACGGCAGCGCCCGGGCGGCGGAGCAGCTGGGTATCCGCGCCGTGCTGGTCCCTTACGTGGGCGAACACCCCGACCACAACTACTTCGAGACGCTGGACACCAACGAGGCGCTGATCGAAGGTTGGCATGGACGGGCCGATGGCCGCATTCATGTCTGGGTGGGGCTGGAGCACATGTTCTACGCCACGCCTGAAGCCTGGGCGCGCGCGGTCGCCATCAGCCACAAGCATGGCGTCGGCCTGCACACCCACAGCAACGAGAGCCGCTTCGATGTCGAGGAAACGCAGCGTCGCTACGGGGTTCGTCCGGTTCAGGCGCTGGAGCGCTTCGGGCTGCTCGACGCGCATCGCGTGCTGCTCGCGCACTGCGTCTGGGTCGACGAGCAGGAGATGGATCTGCTGGCGGTACATGGCGTCGGCGTGGCTCACAACCCCACGAGCAACATGAAGCTGGCCAGCGGCGTGTGCCCCGTGGAGCAATTGTTGGCGCGCGGCGTTGCCGTGGGGCTGGGCACCGATGGCGAAAAGGAAAACAACAACCTCGACATGCTCGAGGAGATGAAGATCGCCTCGCTGCTGGCCAAGCTGCATCGGCTGGACGCCGCCGCCCTGGACTCGTGGAGCGTCTGCCGCATGGCGACCGTGACAGGGGCCCGCGCCCTCGGCATGGACGACTCGCTCGGCACGCTTGAAGCGGGCAAGCAGGCGGACATCATCGCGGTGCGAACCGACACGCCGCGGATGACGCCACTCGTCACGGGACGGCTGGCCAACCTTCACCACAACCTGGTGCACGCGGCCCAGGGCGGCGACGTTCGCATGACCATGGTCGCGGGACGCATCGTCGTGGACGAGGGACGCCTGCTCACCGGCGACATCGGCACCCTGATCGCCGAGGCAAACGACGCCGTTCCGGGGTTGTTCCAGCGGCGCGACGCGTGGCTGCAGCAGCACCGGTCGGTGAACGCGCTGCGGGCCGTGGCCGAGTAAGCGGCGCGTCGCGTGAAGGCGCGTGAACCGCATTCGCAATGGGTTCAAGAGGCACAGGTGCCGAGCCTGGGTCGATTGAAGGGTAAGGCAACTGTCACTGCAATGGAGATCTTATGACTCGATACCTCGCTCACCTACTGTCCAAGCCCGGACTGTGCTCCGCGGTCGTCAGCGGTGCGCTCCTATTGGCGCACGGCGGCGTCTCGCAGGCGGCTGAGCCAGCCGCCACGGGCGCCAAACAGGCGCCGCTGAAGATCGCCTTCATCTACCTGGGCCCCGTGGGCGATGGAGGCTGGACCTTCGCACACGACAACGGCCGCAAGGCGGTCGAGAAGGCGTTCGGTAACCAGGTCCAGACGACGTTCGTGCAGAACGTCCCTGAATCCGCCGATGCCGAGCGCGTGGTGCATGACCTGACCGAGCAGGGCAACACGCTGATCTTCGGCACCTCCTTCGGCTACATGGAGCCGTTGCTCCGGTCTGCATCGGAATCGAAGAACGTCCGCTTCGAACACGCCACGGGATACAAGACAGCACCCAACCTGCGCACCTACGACGCGCGCTTCTACGAAGGCGCCTACATGGCCGGCGTGTTGGCTGGCGCGATGACCAAGACGAACGTGCTCGGCTTCGTCGGGTCGCTGCCGATTCCGGAGGTGATCCGCAACATCGACTCGTTCACGCTGGGCGCGCAGAGCGTCAACCCGAACGTAAAGGTCCGGGTCGTGTGGGTCAACGAGTGGTTCAACCCTCCCAAGGAGACAGAGGCCACGCAGTCGCTGATCAACGGCGGTGCCGACGTGCTGATGCAGAACACCGACTCGTCGGCCGTGCTGCAGACGGCACAGAAGGCCGGCAAGTACGCCTTCGGCTGGGATTCGGACATGGCCGCGTACGCGCCCAAGGCCCACCTCGCGTCCTCGATCGTCAACTGGGGGCCGTACTACGTAAAGGCGGCGCGCGACGCGCTGCAGGGCAAGTGGACGACGGGTCGCGCATGGTGGGGCGTCAAGGAAGGCGCCATCGACCTGGTGTCGATCTCCGACAAGGTTCCACCGGAAGCGCGCGCGAAGGTCGACGCGGTGAAGAAAGGCCTGCGCGACGGCAGCTTCTCGATCTGGAAGGGGCCGATCACCGACAACACGGGCAAGGTCGTACTGGCGAAGGACAAGGTCGCCAACGACGCCTTCCTCGGTGCGATCAATTTCTACGTCAAGGGCGTCGAAGGCAAGGTGCCTGGGGCTGGCAAGTAAGGACAGACCTAGTCGATCCAGTGGTGGGTAGCGATGCCACCTGCCGCGCGACAATCCGATGCCATGAACAAGACTCTCCCCACGTCAACGCTGCCCTCGCTGCAGGCCCGCCTCAGCGGACGGGACATCGACCTGCTGCGGCTGTCGATCACGCTATCCACCGAGTCGCGCACGCGCGGACGGCATCCGTTCGCGGCGATCGTGGCCGACGCCAACGGCAAGATCATCTCGACCGCCTTCAACAACTCCATGCCGCCTGAGGGTGATCCGACGCAACACGCCGAACTCGTTGCCGCCGCTGAGGCTGCCCGCAAGCTTGCACCTGAAGAACTTGCCCTCTGCACCCTGTTCACCAGCGCCGAGCCCTGCTGCATGTGCGCCGGCGCGGTCTACTGGACGGGAATCGGCCGCGTGGTCTATGCGCTGTCCGAGTACGCCTTGCTCGAACTCACCGGGGACCACCCGGAAAACCCGACGTTCTCCCTGCCCTGCCGCGATGTCTTCGCGCGCGGTCAGCGGCGCATCGAGGTCATTGGCCCGGTGATGGAAGACGAGGCCGCCGTGCCGCACCGTGGCTTCTGGCGCAAGGACTGACACCGGCCGATGCAGGCGCCGCCGCTATTGCTCTTCCTCGCATTCGAGTATCAATAGCTGGGGCGCGGCGCCTGCTCGTCCTACAAGACGCCGACGTGCTGGTCACGATGGACAACGCACGTCGCGAGACTCAGGACGGGGCGTTGGTGTGCTGAACCTGCGGGGCCACGTCGTGACGCCGCGCCTCGTCAACACGCATCACCCACCGAACCCCCGCCTGCGCGCGTCAAGCTCGCCTTCCGACTCGACGCGGACGAGTGGCAGGGGGTGACGCGCGTGCGCTTCCTGGTGGAGGGCGCGGAGGTTTGAGCGGCCGCCCCTTCGCCTACTTGATGAACCGCACCTGCTGGTTGATGCGCTCGAGGATGGGCTTCTTCTTCTCGTTGAACACCTTCTTGTTCTCCTCGATCAGGTTGTTGCCCTTGGTGTCGATGGAGATGATCAGCGGGCCGAACTCCTTCACGCGGTTGACCCAGAGGGTTTCCGGCATGCCGAGGTCCGTCCATTCCGCCGCTTCGATCTTCTCGACCTTGGTGGCGGCCAGCACCGCGCAGCCGCCCGGAAAGATCGCGTGCACGGCCTTGTTCTCGACGCAGCCTTCCTGCGTCTCGGGCCCCATGCCGCCCTTGCCGACGATCAGCTTCACGCCGGTGCGGCGGATGAACTCCTTCTCGAACTTCTCCATGCGCATGCTGGTGGTGGGGCCGATGGACACCATCTCGTACTCGCCGTCCTCCTTCTGCCGCACGATGGGCCCGGCGTGGAAGATGGCTCCGCCCTCGAGGTTCACCGGCAGCTCGCGGCCCAGCTCGATCAGGCGGCGGTGCGCGACGTCGCGGCAGGTGACGAGCGTGCCGGTCAGGTAGACCACGTCGCCGACGTTCAGCGACTCCAGGTCCTCGTCCTTGATGGGGGTGGTCAGTGTCTTTTTCACAGCTTGAATCCTTGATGCGAGATGACTTCCCAGCTCATGTCGGCCTTGATCTTGATGCGGCCGCGGCGGTGCGCCCAGCAGCCCGTGGACACGGCCACGCCGATGGTGGACGGATGGCGCGCCGATGATTCGATGTTCACGCCCATCACGCTGGCATTGCCGGTCAGGCCCTGCGGGCCCAGGCCGAGCTCGTTGAGGCCGTCGGCCAGCAGCTCTTCCATCAGCGCCGCGTTGTCGTTCGAATGGCGCGAGCTCACCGGACGCAGGATGGCCTTCTTGGACAGGCGCGCCGCGGTCTCGGCCGAGGTCGACACGCCCACGCCGACGAGCAGCGGGGGACAGGCGTTCACGCCGCGCGAGCTGACGACGTCGAACACGAATTCCGCCACGCCCTCGTAGCCCTGTCCCGGCATCAGCACCTTGGATGCGCCAGGCAAGGTGCAGCCGCCGCCCGCCATGTAGACGTCGATGATCACGCTGTCGTCGTGGGGAACGATTTCCCAGTCCAGCCAGGGAATCTTGGAGCCGGTGTTGGTGCCGGTGTTCTTCTCCACGAAGGTCTCCACCGCGTTGTGGCGCAGGGGGCCGTCCTTGGTGGCGCCTTGCGTGGCGCCCAGCAGGATGTCCTCCAGCTCGCCCAGCAGCGGGAACTTCGCACCCGCGGTCAGGAAGTACTGGATCACGCCGGTGTCCTGGCAGCTCGGGCGGTCGAGCTTGTCCGCGGCATCCTGGTTCTGCCGCATCGACTCGTAGACCTCCTTGGCGAGGAAGTTGACCTCCTTCTCGCGCAGTTCACCCAGCTTGTGCTGCACGTCGGTGGGCAGGCGCTTGCCGATGTAGGCGGTGAACTTCGCCATCAGGTTCGTGAGGTCCGCGACGGCGGCGTCGTGGTCCAGCACGGCTTCTTGTTGCTGCATCTCCATTACTCCAAAGTGATCTTCGCGGTCTTGACGAGCTCGGCGAACTTGGCCGTCTCGTCACGGATCTGTTTCGCCATCTCCTCGGGCTTGTTGCCGACCGGCTCGGCACCGATGTCGGCCATCTGCTTTCTGAACTCGGGGCTGTTGATGATCTTCACCACCTCCTGGTTGAGCCGCGTCACGACCGCCTTGGGCGTCGAAGCCGGCGCGAGCAGGCCGAACCAGGTGCCGATGGCCAGGTGCGGGACGCCCGCCTCCTGCAGCGTGGGCACGTTGGGCAGCGCCGCCGAGCGCTTGGCGGTGGTCACGGCCAGGGGCTTGAGCTTGCCCTCCTTGATGAAGGGCAGCACCGGCGTGACGGTGTCGAACGACATGTTCACCTGCCCGCCCAGCAAGTCGGTGGTGAGCGGCGCGCTGCCCTTGTAGGGCACGTGCAGCAGGCGGGCGCCGGTCTCGAGCTGGAACTGCGTGCCTATCATGTGCTGCGCCGTGCCGTTGCCGTTGGAGCCGTAGGACAGGGCCTCGGGCTTGGCCTTGGCGGCGGCCACGAGATCCTTGACGCTCGCATGAGGCGCAGTGGCGCTGACCACCAGCACGTTCGGCACCATGGCCACGGTGCTGATCGGCTGGAAGTCCTTCTCGAAGCTGTAGCTGAGATTCTTGTAGAGGTTGGCCGCCACGGTGTGGTGCACGGCGCCCATCAGCAGCGTGTGGCCGCCGTCGTTCACCTTGGCCACCTGGGCGGCGCCTAGCGTCGCGCCGGCGCCCGGCTTGTTGTCCACGATGACGGCCTGGCCGATCGCGGCCGACAGCTTGGTGGAAATGGCGCGCGCCAGGACGTCGGTGGTGCCGCCGGCCGGGAACGGCACGACGATGGTCACGGTCTTCGCGGGCCAGCTCTGTGCCGAAGCGGCAGCCGCTGCGGCGCACAGAACCATGCCGGCTGAGAGCTTGCGGTAAGGATTGGACATGCTTGTCTCCAGGGGTTCGGTGGGGTCGCGCCTCGTGCACGACAGCCAGACTGTAGGCCCCCATGAAGTCAACAACCGTGCGGAAATGAAAACCATACTTAACCTGAATTCAACAATTGAGAGGGACAATCGGCGCCATGGACAAGGTCATCCAACCCGCCGACCTGGGCTTTTTCTCCACGCTCGTCTACTGCGGCAGCCTGACGGCCGCCGCGCGCGAGATGGGCATCACCACGCCTGCGGTGAGCAAGCGGCTCACCCAGATCGAGACGCGGCTCGGGCTCGCGCTCGTCACCCGCACCACACGCCGCATGGGACTCACGCCCGAAGGCGAGATCTACCTCGAGAACGCGCGCAAGATCCTCGGCGAGATCGAGGAGATGGAGCACCAGCTCGGCGGCCTGAAGCAGGCGCCGCAGGGCACGCTGCGCGTGAACGCCACGCTCGGCTTCGGCCGCAGCCACATCGCGCCGCTGATCTCGCAGTTCGTGCGCAAGCACCCCAAGGTCGACGTTCAGTTGCAGCTGTCCGTCAATCCGCCTGCCCTCACCGACGACGCGTACGACGTTTGCTTCCGCTTCGGACATCCGCCGGACTCGCGCGGCATCGCGCGCTTCATCGCACCCAATAAGCGCGTCGTCGTGGCCTCACCGGGCTACCTCAAGCGGCATGGCGTTCCGGCAACGCCGCGCGACCTGGCCAAGCACAACTGCATCGGCATTCGCCAGGGCGACGAGGCCTATGGCCAGTGGCGCTTCACCGCCCTGCGCCCAGGCCGCAGCGGATCGGACAAGGGCGAGACGGTGAAGATCCGCGGCAATCTCACGACCAACGACGGTGGCATCGCCGTGAACTGGGCGCTCGAGGGCCACGGCATCCTGCTGCGGGCCGAGTGGGATGTGGAGCGCTACCTGGCCAGCGGCCGGCTGGTCAAGCTGCTCGCCGACCATGCCAGCCCCGACGCCGACATCTATGCCGTCTATGCGCAGCAGCACAGATCGTCGGTACGGGTGAAGGCCCTGGTCGACTTCGTCGCGAAGTCGTTCAGCGAGGACAAGCCGCGCGCGTCGGGCCAGGGCGGCAGTTGAGGTGTGTCGGCAGCTAGAACACCCCCAGCGCCAGACCCGCGGCCATCGCCTCGCCCAGGGCCCTGCACCGCGCCAGCTCATCGGTGACTATCTGTTTGGCGGCCAGGATGGCTTCCGGCGTCTGCGCATGTGTGCACACGATCAGCGGCTCGGCCACGGGCCTGAGCCGCCAGCCGGTGGCGATGCGTTCGATTTGCCGCGCCGCGTTCTGACCGTCGCTGCCGGCACAGATCAGGCTGGCGTAGGGGCGGCCGTTGACATGGTCGAGCACGGCGTAATAACTGCGGTCGAAGAAGTCCTTGAGCTGGCCGCTGATGGCCGCCAGGTTTTCCGGCGTGGCAAAGATATAGCCATCCGCGGCGAGCACATCGGCAGCCCCAGCCTCTGCCGCACGCAGCAGCCGCACCTGGACGCCGGTTTCCGCCGCGGCGCCGGCGCGCGCAGCCTCGGCCATCTGGCGCGTGCCGCCGGTCATCGAGTGGTAGACGATCAGCAAGGTCTTCGATGTGCTCATGCGTCCAGCATAAATCCGTACGGTTCGTCCGGCATCCCCTCCGAGGTGTCCACGGCATCGGCAGCAGCCCACCGCTCGTCCCTAGAATGTGAGAACCCACGTCATTCCAGGTCGACCCGGACCCATGAAGAGCCCCCCCTTTCCGATACGCACCGAATGCCCCCCGGGGGCATGCGTGTGCGGTCGAGACGCACTGCTGCAGGACCCCGAGGGTGACCTGCGGATACTGCGCCTGACCCGCGAAGAGGAAAAGCGGCTGATCCAGCGCCTGGAAAACCTGAGCAGCCTGAGTGACCTGCGCCACATGGAAGAGCGCCTGGCCCAGCAGCTGGGCATCCGCCTGAGCATAGCCAGCAGCCCGAACGAAGTCCGCAGCCTGCGCGGGATCGTGATCCTGGTGCACGAGCAGCCCGGGTTGTGCCGCAAGACCCGGCAGGCGATTCCCGCGGCGATCAGGAAAAGCATGGAGCAGCGGCCCGAGATTGCCTTCGATCTCCTGAACGAGTCTGGCCTGTTCGCGGGGCACTGACCCGCCCGGCGCGCGGACGCGGGCTCGGGCTTTCAGCGCTGGCGCCGCTTGGGAAGCGTCGCCGGCGTCTGGGTCGTGTTGGCGTACCGGTTCTCGCCCTCGTCGAACCGGTAGGGGCGCTTCTGCAGGTTGATCTCCACTTCCAGGAGGTAGTCCCCGTCGGGGACGCCGGTCACGTCTATCCACTGGCCGGTCAGCTGCTTGTAGTACCAGTCGCCCCAGCCGCTGGTGATGCCTTGGTAGCCGCAGTGGTAACCGTTGCTCGGATGGTCGGTGTACTTGAACGAATCCTCGAAGCAGAAACCCTGCTTGCGCCCGACCTGGGCCGGATTGCCGTCCTTGTAGAGCAGCCGGTACTCGGAAAAGCCCTGAAGGTGGTAATGGCCGTGGCAGGGATCGAGGTAGAAGGCCCCCGCATAGGGATTGTCGGGATCGGAACGGTCGCCGACCAGGAGGTCGCCGTCGCCGGCGTTGACGATCACCACGTCGAAGACCATCAGGCGCCGCCAGCCGTAGCCACCGATCACGCCCTCCTCGTAGGCGCAGCGGTCGGAAGCGCTGTTCGGATCGAAGTAGCGGTCGATGACGCTGAGCTGCGACTTCAGGCGGATCGGATCGACGGTCAGGTCCGGCTTGCCGCCGTTCGGATAGACCGCGATCTCGTAGCGGTTCTCCAGCGAATCCCGCGCGGCGTGGGCCGCCGGCGCGGCCAGCGCACCGGCGAGCAGCAGCAGACAGGCCGCGAGGGCCGCCCGGAAGCGGCCGGTCGATCTCGGAAGACGATCACCTGTGCGGAAGTCCATGGGAGCCTGCCTTTCGTTGTTCATGCGGAAGAGGAACCGGGCACCCTGGCTTGCGCGGGCACCGGATCCAGCATAGACAGCGAATCGCATTGCGACAAGCCGCCGCGATGCGGCCAGACCGCCCGCGAACAGCCCAGGCCAGTCCAGCCTCAGCCCTTTGCCGCCTCGCCCGCCAGGATGGAGGTCAGCTCCGGCACCAGGGCCTGGCTGCCGGCCTGGTCCAGCGCCTCCTTGAGCGTGCCGAGCACCGCCTCGGCGATGCCCTGCTGGGCGCCGGCGTCGGAGGCCATGGCGTTGTAGTAGCCCAGGTCCTTGCAGGCGTTGGCGATCGAGAAGCGCAGGCCCGAGGTGTCGCGCGCCAGCAGGTAGGGCCTGACGCGCTCCAGCGCGGCGCCGCCGCCGCCGCCCTTGGCCAGCACGTCGACGAAGGCGTCTGGGGCCACGCCGCTGCGCTGGGCGCAGGCCGCGGCTTCCGACAGCAGGGCCACGAAGCCCAGCGAGACATAGTTGTGCAGCAGCTTCATGCCGTGGCCGGCCCCCACCGCGCCCACATGGGTGATGTTCTCGGCGAAGCAGGACAGCAGCGGCCGGCATTCCTCCAGCAGGGCCGCGTCGCCGCCCACCAGCAGGTTGAGCCGCCCCTCGGCGGCCTCCTTGGGCGTGCGCGTCATGGGCGTGTCGATGAAGCGGCTGCCGGCGGCCTGCACGGCCTGGGCCATCTTCACGGTGGACGAGGGAATGGCGGTGGAGCAGTCGATCACCAGGCTGCCCGGGCGCAGGCCCTCGAGCACGCCGCCCTCCCCGGTCAGCACCGCCTCGACCTGGGGCGAGCCGGTGAGCACGAGGATGACCACGTCCGACTGGGCGGCGAGGTCGGCCGCGCGGGTGAAGCTGGTCGCGCCGCCGGCCTTGAGCTGGTCCAGCGGCTGGTTGCCGGGGTGCTCGAGCACGGCCAGCGGATAGCCGTGCTTGAGGATGTTGCTGGCGATGCCGTGGCCCATCATGCCGATGCCGATCATGCCGATACGTTTCACTTGGGGTCTCCTGGTTGAAAAAAGGGGCTGCGTCTGCAGGCGTCAGCAGAGGCGGTTGGTTGGCTGGCGGCCGTCCGCCAGCGCCTCCAGGCCGTCGATCAGCAGCCAGCCCATGGCGTCGCGCGTCTCTTCGGTGGCGCTGCCGATGTGCGGCGTGAGAAAGACGTTGTCGAGCTCGCGGTAGCCGGGGTGGACACGCGGCTCGTTGGCGAACACGTCGAGCCCGGCCGCGCGCAGCTGGCCGCTGCGCAGCGCGGCGATCAGGGCCTCGTCGTCGACCAGGTCGCCGCGCGAGATGTTGACCAGCACCGCGCCGCGCCTGAGCAATGCGAGCCGGCCCGCGTCGAGCACACCGCGCAGCGCAGGCGCGCCGGGCGCCGCCACCATCAGGATGTCGCTCGCAGCCAGCAGCCCGTCCAGCGTGGCGTGGTAGCTCGCGCCCTGCGCCAGCGTCGGCTCCAGCCGGCTGCGGTTGTGGTAGTGGACCTGGAGGCCGAAGCCGCGGGCGCGCTCGGCGATCGCGCGGCCGATGCGGCCCATGCCGAAGATGCCCAGCACCTTGCCCTGCAGCCCCATGCCCAGCAGCTGGGTCGGGGCCCAGCCCTGCCAGGCGCCGCTTCGCACCAGGCGGTCGCCCTCCAGGCCGCGCCGGCAGGCGTTGAGCAGCAGCATCATGGCCACGTCGGCGCAGGCGTCGCTGAGCACGTCGGGGGTGTGCAGCACGGCGATGCCGGCGGCCTGGGCGGCCTGCAGGTCGATGTGGTCGTGGCCCACGGACAGCGTGGCGACGGCCTTGAGCTGCGGCAGGCCCGCCAGGGCCGGGGCGCGCAGCGACTCGGTGGCGGTGACGAACAGCACCTGGGCATCCCGGGCGCGGCGCACCATTTCCTCGGGCGGCAGGATGGCGTCGTCCTCGTTGACGGCGAGGTCGAAGCGCTCGCGCAGCGCCGCCTCCACGGCCGGCGTGAAGCGGCGGCACAGGTAGGCCCGCGGACGCTCGGCGAGCGACTTGAAGTCAGAAGTGTTTTCAGAGATCATATTGCATACTCATCATACAAATTAATCGATGCACGCGGTTTGCTGTTACGCTGGGACCAAGGCCCTGCCGGCCGGCACGGGCCGCTGAACCCCCACCCCAACCCCCAGCGCCATGACCCCTTACGAGATCGCAACCATAGACGGCGACGGCATAGGCCCCGAAGTCTGCCAGTCGACCATCACCGTCCTGCGCGAAGCCTGCGGCGAGCGCCTGCGCTTCACTTCCTACGACGGCGGCGCCGCCCACTACGCCAAGACCGGCGCGGTGCTGCCGGAGGACACCTACGCCGCCTGCCGGCAGTCGCACGCCATCCTGCACGGCGCCGCGGGGCTGCCCGGCATCACCTACCCCGACGGCACCGAGGTCGGCAACGACCTGCATCTGCAGCTGCGCTTCAAGCTGGACCTGTACGCCAACGTGCGGCCGATCCGCCTGTACCGCGGCGCAAAATCGCCGCTGGCGGGCTGGCAGCCGGGCCAGATCGACTACGTGATCGTGCGCGAGAACACCGAGGGGCTCTACGCCAGCCGCGGCGCGGGCGTCAACCTGCGCGGCGAGCTGGCCACCGACACCCTGGTGGTCACGCGCAAGGGCGTGGAGCGCGTCGCGCGCTTCAGCTTCGAGCTGGCGCGCCGCCGCAAGGGCGCGCCGCGCGATGGCAAGCACCGCGTCACCGTGTGCGACAAGGCCAACATCCTGCGCAGCTACGCCTTCTTCCGCGCGGTCTGCGACGAGGTGGCGCGCTCCTTTCCGGACGTGGAGATCGACTACGCCTATGCCGACGCGATCACGGTCCACATGCTCAAGAAGCCCGACTTCTACGACGTGATCGTGGCCGAGAACATGTTCGGCGACATCATCTCGGACCTGGGCGCCGGCACCGTGGGCGGCCTGGGCATCGCGGCCTCGGCCGAGGTCGGCGACACGCACGGCCTGTTCCAGGGCGCGCATGGCTCGGCGCCCGACATCGCCGGCCAGAACCTGGCCAGCCCGGTCGCAACCATACTGTCGGGCGCCATGATGCTGCGCTGGCTGGCCGAGCGCCATGGCGACGCCGCGCTGAATGCGGACGCAGACCGCGTGGAGCAGGCGGTGGAAGCGGTGCTCGCCCAGGGCGAGACCGTGCCGCGCGACCTGGGCGGCAACGCCAGCTGCAGCGGCATGACCGAGGCGATCTGCCGCGCGCTGCGCTGAGTGGATCAAAAGGGGGCCGTCATGGCGAGGCGGCGCAGCCGACGCGGCCATCCATGGATCGCCGCGGCCTTCGGCCTCGCGATGACGGCGGGGGGGCTCAGCGCCCGCGGCGCTGCGCTTCCTCGATGTGGTGGTACAGCTCATTGGAGCGCGAGAGGTGACTGCGCATGGCTGCCTCGGCCGCATCGGGGTCGTGCGCCGCGATCGCGTCGACCAGCCGGCCATGCTCGGCCAGCGTGAGCTGCTCGGCCCCGGGCGCGCGCACCATGGGCTGGTAGTAGTCGCTGCCCCACTGGAAAATCGCCTCGACCACCGCCGGGAAGATGGGGTTGCCGCTGATGCGCGCGATCTCGCGGTGGAAAGCCATGTCGCGCGAGAGAAACTCCTCGAGCCGCGTGAGCGAGGCGCGCTGTTCCTCGATGCGCGCACGCAGGGCCGCCACGTCCTGATCCGTGGCGCGCTCGGCCGCCATGCGCGCCGTGCCCACCTCGAGGAAGATGCGCGCCTGCTTGAGGTGCTCGAGCATGTCGGGCTGGACCTGCAGCAGATGCCGCGTGCCGCTGGCGATCTGCTGGATCAGGTCCTGCGCCGTGGGGATGACCACGCGCGCCCGCTCGCCCTGCGAAATCTCGACGATGCCCGAGCGCTCCAGCGTCTGCAGCGCCTCGCGCACCGCAGGCCGGCCGACGCCATACAAGTCCATCAGCTCGCGCTCGGGTGGCAGCTGCTCGCCCGGGCGGATCTCGCCGGTCTGTATGCGCTGCATCAGCCGGTCCACCACGTCCTGGTAGAGCTTGCGTTTTAGGATCGGTTGGACCACGGTCATGGGTAAGGCCTGGGGTGATGTGGGAGGGCGTGAAGGCGCCGGGTGCCGAATTATCACGAATCCCGGCCATCGCGCACGGCACCGAAGAAGTCGACGCCTCCCATCTGACCGCCCTTGAGCACCAGTTCCAGGCCGTCGCGCCGCGGATCCTGCGACCAGGCGCGGCACAGCGGCGCGCCGGGGGCCAGCCTGGCCGCCATGGTCAGGGCCTGCACGCCCAGCGCCGCCGCCACCGCGCCCGAGCTGTCGCCGCCGGCCACGGCGACGCGCCGCAGCGCGGGCAGGCGGTCGAGCATGGCGCGCATCACGCGGGCCAGGGCCTGGCCGGTGCGCAGCGCGGCCTCGCTGCGGTCCAGGCCCGCGGCCGCGGCATGGGCCTCGAAGGCCAGCACGGCCGGGTCGTCGGGGCCGGCGGCCGTGTAGACCAGGGGGCTGCGGCCCTGCGCCAGCGCGGCGCAGGCGGCATCGACGGCGCGGGCGATCTCCTGCGCCGAGCCGTCCAGCAGGCGCGGCACGTCCAGGCGATGGGCGGCAAAGCCGTTCGCCTGGGCCCAGGCGATCTGCGCCGCCGTGACCGGCGAGCAGCTGCCGCTGACCACGGCGATCGCCTCCACCGGCTGCGCGGCCGGCAGGTGCTCGGGCGCGGCCACCAGGCCGCTGGCCTGCCAGTGCGCGGCCAGCGCGTCCTGCAGGCCGGAGGAAGAGGCCGAGAACAGGCCCTCGCCGCGCTGCTCCCAGACCAGGCGCCCGGCTTCGCGCAGGGTCTGCTCGTCCAGCACGTCGAGCAGCACCACCGGCACCTCGGCCGCGGCTTCGCAGATGGCGCTCAGCGCGGCCTTGCCGGCCCCCGCCTTGAGCTGGGTGAAGTCGATCAGCGCGCGGCGGCGCGCGGTCTGCGCGCCCAGGTGCAGACGCAGGTCGGCCTCCGCCATCGGCGTGACCGGGTGGCGCGACATGGTCGGGTGCCGGTCCAGCCGGTGGCCCTCGCCGTTGGCGACCGCGAACAGGTTGCCGAAGGCCTGGTAGCGCTTGAGGCGCGGCGCGCCGACCACCATGGGCGACCAGCGGCCCGGCATCAGCGGCACGCCCAGGTCGATGGCGCAGCCTATAGAGCCGATCTCGGGCGAGGAGTCGAAGGTGGAGCAGACCTTGTACTGCAGTATGGGCGCGCCCAGCCGCGCCAGCGCGGCCAGCGCCGGCGCCAGTTGCTCGCGCATCCAGGCGGGGCTGCGGCCGCGCGCCTGGCCCGCCAGGCCCACGGCGCGCGCGCCGGGGAAGCGCCGCAGCGCCTGGGCATCGGGCGGCTCGAAAAACAGCACGGTGGGCACGCCGGCCTGGGTCAGCGCCTCCAGCGCGTCGGTGGAGCCGGTGAAGTCGTCGCCGTAGTAGGCCAGCAGCAGGCCGCCCGGTCCTTCGGGGGTCGCCGTCATCACCATGTCTCCAGCGCCTGTGCGAGCTCGCGATGGGTTTGCGCATGGCTTTGGATCGCGGTGCCGGCCATGGCGGCCTCCCAGGCCTGGCGCATGGCCGCGACGCCCGCGGCTATGCCGCCGGGATGCGCGAGGATGCCGCCGCCCGCGGCGTGGATCAGGTCGGCCGTGCCGAGTGCCGCATAGGTGGGCGCGGCCTGCAGGCCGGTCTGGCCCGAGCTGAACACCGGCATGGCGGCCATGGGCTTGGTTTCGGACAGCGGGCGCAGCACGGCGCGCGCCGCGGCGATCACGCTGTGGTCGGGCTCGCTGAATTTGTTGGCCAGGCCGTTCACATGCAGGTGGTCGGCGCCGGCCAAGCGCCAGAAGGTCTGCCAGGGCGCATAGTCCCAGCCCAGCGCCGGGCTGCGGCTCAGGTAGCCCCAGCCGCAGCGGTGCGCGTGGATGGGCAGCTGCGCGTGGCGGCGCAGCGCCAGCAGGCCGGCCAGGCCGACCGAGTTGAGGCTGACCATCACGCAGGTCCCGCCCAGCGCCAGCACCAGGTCGTGGCGGCGCCGCATCTCGTCCACCTCGCCGGTGATGTTGAATGCCACCATGGGCTTGCGGCCCAGGCGCTCGGCGGCCTCGTTGGCCACCGCCATCACGGCGCGGGCGCGCTCGTCGAACGGGCAATGCGGGCCGTCGGCCTGCAGCTCGTCGTCCTTGACGAAGTCGATGCCGCCCGCGACCAGCTGGCGCACGGTCTCGGCCGTCTCCTGCGGCGACAGGCCCACGCTGGGCTTGACGATGGTGGCTATCAGCGGACCGCGTTCCACGCCGGCCAGCCGGCGCGTGCCGGCGATGCCGAAGGCGGGCCCGGGGCAGGCGTCGACGAAGGCCTGCGGCACGGCAAGGTCGAGCAGGCGCAGGCCCGAGACCTGGCGCAGCTCGAACAGATTGCCCGCCACGGTGGCCATCAGGTTGGGCAGCGAGGGACCGAAGTTGTCCATCGGCCAGGACAGCTCGAGCAGGCAGCGGGTGTAGCGCTCGGAGCGCATGCCGCCCGGCAGGCTGGGCTGGTCGGCATGGCCCAGCAGCTCGACGCGCTCCACGCGCGCGCCGGAGCGCTCCTTGAGGGCCGGCGTCTCGCCCGGCACGGCGGTGAAGGTGCCGCTGGACTGCTCGCCCGCGATCACCTCGGCCGCGCGCCGGGGATCGTCCCCGGTCTCCAGCCAGTAGCGTGCGCGCACCCGCCCGTCGGCCACCGACAAGTGGGGCTGCTCAGGAACGCGTTCAGCCATGGCGGGCCGCTCCCGGTTCGGTGAGCAGCGGGCAATCGGCGGCAGGCTTCATCGCACCGCCTGGATGGCCGCGATGCGCTCGGCACCGAACTCCTTGGCAAAGGCCGCGAAGGCCGGCGCGACCGCCTTGCGGAAGCTCTCGCCATCGACCTTCTCGACCACCTGCATGCCATCCTTCTTGAGCTGGGCGATGCCGTTGGCCTCGTCGTCGTTGACCTTGCGGCGCTGCGCGTCGGCGGCCTTCTTCGCGGCGGCGAGGAAGATCTTGCGATCGTCCTCGGAGAGCTTTTCCCAGACCTTGGGCGAGAGGATCAGCACCGCGGGTGAGTAGACATGCGCGGTCAGCGACAGGTGCTTCTGCACCTGGGAGAATTTCGAGGACAGGATCACCGGGATCGGGTTTTCCTGCCCGTCCACCGTGCCCTGCTGCAGGGCGGTGAACAGCTCGGGGAAGGCCATGGGCGTGGGCAGCAGGCCGAAGCTCTTGTAGCCCTCCATGTGCACCTTGTTCTCCATGGTGCGCATCTTGAGGCCGGCCGCGTCGCCGGCCTGCACGATGGGCCGCTTGCTGTTGGTCATGTGGCGGAAGCCGTTCTCGGTCCAGGCCAGGCCGACCAGGCCGCGTGCCTGCATCTTCTTCAGCAGGTCCTGGCCTATGGGGCCGTCCATGACCTTGCGCGCATGGTCGTAGTCGCGGAACAGGAAGGGGATGTCGACCACCTTGGTCTCGGGCACGAAGTTGCCTAGCGGCCCGGTGCTGGTGTTGACCAGGTCCTGCGTGCCCAACTGCACCGACTCGATCATCTCGCGCTCGCCGCCCAGGGCGCTGTTGGGGAAATGCTGGCACTTGTAGCGGCCCTGGGTGCCCTTCTCCACCTCGTCGCAGAAGGTCGTGGCGCCGACCCAGTAATGCGAGTCCTTGGCCGGGGTGTAGCCGATCTTGAGCACCTGCTGGGCGCCGGCGCCGGCAGCGAGGGCAAGCAGGGTGGCGGCCAGGCTGGCGCGCAGGGCATGGCGAATCTTCATCTCTTGTCTCCTGTCTATGGGGTCTCGCGGTGGGTTTAACGCAGCGGCCAGGCCGGGTCGCGAGCCCGGCCGGCGGTCATGGGTGCGGCTCGCGCCGCGTGGCTCAGGTGATGCGCTGGATGCTCGCGGCGATCTCTTCGCGGTCGAACACCTTGCGCCAGTCGTCGCGCATCAGGCGCGGCTTGCCGAAGGTGATGGCCTTGTTGCAGGCGTCCGAGAACGCGCCGGGGATCTCCTGGAAGATCACCGCGGACAGGATGGTCATGTGGCCGAGCAGGAAGTCGCGCGCGGCCTCGCGCGGCACGCCGCGCGACACCACCTCGTCCATGGCCTCGCGCATCACGTCCAGCAGCGTGGCACACACAGTCTCGGACAGCCCCGGCTCCAGCAGCGCCATCTGCTCCACCGTCACGCGGTAGGAGCGCAGGATGGGCGCGTAGATGGTGCGCGCGATGTCCTCGCCCAGGTCGAAGTCCGCGGGCTGGCCCTGCATCAGCGCGCTGACGATGGATTGGGGCGCGTGGCCGCCGCCAAAGAAATCGGGCTGGCCATCGGCGTTGCGCAGCGCGTCGCTGAAGATCGGCGGGTGGCAGGGGTGGGCGACGAAGTAGACCAGGTCGTCCCGCTGGGGCAGGTGGCCGGCAAACGGCGCCGCGGCGTCGAGCGTCATCACCATGGTGCCGGGTGCGAGCTGCGGTGAGATGGCCGCGGCCACCTTGCCGATCACCGTGTCGGGCACGGCCAGGATCACCACCTTGGCGCCGTCCAGCGCGGCGTCCTGCGCCACGCATTCCACACCCAGCTCCTGGCGCAGCCGCTCGCGGCCGACCTCGCTGACCTCCACATGCCGCACCTCGTAGGCCGAGTTGCGCAGGTTCTTGGCCAAGCGCACGCCCATCTTCCCGCCCGCGCCGAGCAGGGCAATCACCGTCTTCATCGAATCTCCTGTCAAAGACTTGAGTAATGGCGTAATGGTATGACAACATGACCACGCACCGATAGGGTCTAACCCGTAGGTCGACGGGAAGCTGGGGGAAACTTCACCATAGATCTTTTTGAGATTAGCAACTGAAAACTTATTCGTTTTCGATCTGAAGCTTTGTTCCGATCATGCAGGGCACTTTGTTTTGCCTGGAGAGGAACACCATGAACACCCGCCGACAACTGATACGCGCCCTGGGCGCCCTGCCCCTGGCGGCCACCGGCGCCGGCGCGCTGGCGCAAGCCGCCCCCGTCACCCTGCTCAATGTCTCCTACGACCCGACGCGGGAGTTCTACGTGGAGTTCAACGCCGCCTTCGCCAGGCACTGGAAAGCCAGGACCGGACAGGAGGTGACGGTCAAGCAGTCGCATGGCGGCTCGGGCAAGCAGGCCCGCGCCATCATCGACGGGCTGGCCGCCGACGTCGCCACCCTGGCCCTGGCCGGCGACACCGACGCCCTGCACGCCAACGGCGGCTGGATTCCCAAGGACTGGCAGAAGCGCCTGCCCCAGAACGCCTCGCCCTACACCTCCACCATCGTGCTGGTGGTGCGCGAGGGCAACCCCAAGGGCATCAAGGACTGGGACGACCTGGTCAAGCCCGGTGTCAAGGTCATCACGCCCAACCCCAAGACCTCGGGCGGCGCGCGCTGGAACTACCTGGCGGCCTGGGAATTCGCCAAGCGCAAGTACGGCAACGACGCCAAGGCCAGGGAGTTCGTGGCCCGGCTGTACGGGAACGTGCCCGTGCTCGACACCGGCGCGCGCGGCTCGTCCATCAGCTTCGCCCAGCGCAACCAGGGCGATGTGTTCATCTCCTGGGAGAACGAGGCCTACCTGCTGGAGAAGGAGTTCGGCACCCGGTTCGACGTGGTCTACCCCTCGCTCAGCATCCTGGCCGAGCCGGCGGTGACCGTGGTCGACAGGAACGTGGACAAGAAGGGCACGCGTGCCGTGGCCCAGGCCTATCTCGAGCACCTGTACAGCGACGAGGGCCAGGACCTGGCGGGCAAGCATTTCTACCGCCCGACCTTCGCCAAGGCGCAGGCGAAATACGCCAAGCAGTTCCCCAAGCTGAACCTGTTCACCATAGACAAGGCCTTCGGCGGCTGGGCCCAGGCGGCCAAGGACCACTTTGCCGACGGCGCGGCCTTCGACCAGATCTACACGCGCAAGTAGGCCTTGCGCCCTCTGGTCACGGCTTGACGCCGCTGCTGGCCTTCTCCATCAGCCGCGCCAGCACATGCGGCGAGACGAACTTGTCGACCTCGCCGCCCAGCAGGGCGATCTCGCGCACGAAGGTGCTGCTGACGAACAGGTACTTGCCGTCGGGAGTGAGGAACACGGTCTCCACGTCGGGCATGAGGTTGCGGTTCATGCCGGCGAGCTGGAACTCGTAGTCGAAGTCGGTCACCGCGCGCAGGCCGCGCACCATGGCCTTGCCGCCCTTGGCGACGACGAAGTCGCGCACCAGGCCGCTGAAACTGTCCACCGTGACTTGGGGGCTGTCCTGAAAGGCCTCGCGCGCCATGGCGATGCGGTCCTCCAGGCTGAACAGGGTCTTCTTGTGGTAGGCCGTGGCCACGGCGATGACCACATGGTCGAACAGCTGGCAGGCGCGCCGCACCACGTCTTCGTGGCCGAGGGTGATGGGGTCGAAAGTGCCGGGGTAGACGGCGAGCACGCTGCGTGACATGGGGTCTCCTCGCGCGGCGCGGGGCCGCGGCTTCGCTGTGGGTTCGGCCCGATTATGCCGGCCGCGTTCAGCGGCTGCGCAGCAGCAGGTGGGCATGGACCGCACCAGCCTTGAGGTGGCGGTGCAGGCTCAGGCCCAGCGGCAGCAGCTGCTCGTCGCCCCAGGCCGCGGGCGCCTCCAGGTATACATGGCCGCCCGGCACCACGGCCTGGGCCGCGGCGCGCAGCGCGGGCTCGAACAGCTCGGCGTCGAAGGGCGGGTCGAGCAGCACCAGGTCCACGCTGGCCGGCGCAAGCCGCTTGAGCGCCTGCACGCCGTCGCCGCGCTGCACCTGTACGGCCGCGGCCTGCAGCCTGGCCTGGGTCGCGGCGAGCTGGGCCACCAGGGCCGCGTCCTGCTCGACCATCAACACCTGGGTGGCGCCGCGCGAGGCCGCCTCGAAGCCCAGCGCCCCGGTGCCCGCGAAGGCGTCCACGCAGCGCCAGCCCGCCAGGTCCTGGCCCAGCCAGTTGAACAGGGTCTCGCGCACGCGGTCCGGCGTGGGCCGCAGGCCCGGCCTGTCGGCCACCTTGAGCCGGGTGCGCTTCCACTGGCCGCCGATGATGCGCACCTCGTGCGCGGCATGGCCGGCGGGGCGGCGCGGGGCGGGGC